>NZ_JBHYJH010000025.1:0-15344 GCF_042740445.1 Streptomyces sp. NPDC059003
CCCGAGAGCGTCGAGGACGAAGGCGGCCTTCGTGCCCTCGGCGTCGAGGAGGGCGAGCAGCAGATGCTCGTCGGTGACGGTGGCGGCACCGGCGCGCTCGGAGTGCGCGACCGCTCCCTCCACCGCGTCCCTGGCCCCTTGCGTGAACCGTTCAAACATCACTGCCTCCCGTACTTCTTGTGCACGGCCTGCCTGCTGACGCCGAGCTCGGCGGCGATCTCCTGCCACGACCAGCCCTGGTTGCGGGCGCTGCGCACCTGGACGGCCTCGAGCTGTTCGAGCAGCCGCCGCAGCGCGGCGACCGCTCGCAGCCCGATGCGTGGGTCTCGATCCCCGGCCCGTTCCGCGAGATCCGTTGCGTCGGTCATATTGTCAACGTACGTTGACAGCGGCGGGTGCGTCAACCCTGGTTGACAAGCGCGGAAGGCGTTCCGCCGGTGCGGCTACTTGCAGACGGCCCCGTCCGCCGGGGCCTTGCCGTCGATCAGGAACGCGTCGATCGCCTTGGTGGCGCACTTGTTCTCGCCGTACGTGCCGTGGCCCTCGCCGTCCACCGTCAGCGTGATGCCCACGCCCTTGCCCAGCTGCTGCGCCATCCGCTTGGCGCCCTCGACGGGCGTGGCCGGGTCCCCGGTGTTGCCGACGACCACGATCGGGGCGGCGCCGGGAGCGGACACCTCGGGCTTGTCCGCCTGGCCGCGCACCGGCCACTCCGAGCAGCCGAGCAGGCCCTCCACCTGTGACGGGCCGAAGACCGGCGAGGCCTTCTCGAACGCGGACCGGTTCGCGTCGACGTCCGCCCGGGTGTGGCGGCTGCGCGTGTCGGCGCAGGTGATCGCGGCGTTCGCGGCGTGCATGTTGCTGTAACGGCCCTTGTCGTCACGGCCGTTGTAGGAGTCGGCGAGCATCAGCAGGTTGTTGCCGGTGCCCTCCTGCATGGTCTCGCCCAGGCTCTGCGCCAGGGCGTCCCAGCCCTCCTCGCCCGCGTACAGCGTGGCCCCGATGGCGGTCAGGGCGAGGTCCTCGGTGAGCTTGCGGCCGCTGTCGGTGGGCGCGGGCTTCTTCTTGAGCTTCGCCAGCATGGCGTTGATCCGCCGGTTGCCCTCGGCGGAGTCCTTGCCGGTCGGGCAGTTCTCCGCGTACTCCTTCACGCAGTAGGCCATGGCCGAGTCCAGCGCCTTCTGGAAGGCCTTGGCCTGGGCGACGCCCTGCCGCACCTGGTCCCGGCTCGGGTCGACGACCGCGTCGAACACGGTGCGTCCCACGTTCTTGGGGAACAGGTGCGCGTAGACGCCGCCGAGTTCGGTGCCGTACGAGATGCCGAAGTAGTTCAGCTTCTTGTCGCCGAGCACCTGGCGCATCAGGTCCAGGTCGCGGGCGGTGGTGGCGGTGCCGACGTGCGGGAGCACCTTGGCGGAGTTCTTCTCGCAGGCCCGCGTGAACCGCTTGACGTCCTTGAGTGCGTCGCCGCTGCCCGGGTCGGTGTCGAGCGTCTTGTCGTCCAGGCACTTGACGGCCGTGGTGTTGCCGACGCCGCGCGGGTCGAAGCTGACCAGGTCGTACGCGGCGTTGAGCTTGGTGTAGTCCTCGGCGGCCTGCGGGAGCGTGGCCACGCCGGAGGCGCCCGGGCCGCCGAAGTTGTAGACCAGGGAGCCGATGCGCTTCTCCGGGTCGGTGGCCTTCTTGCGGATGAGGGCCACGTCGACGGACTTGCCCTTGGGCTCGGCGTAGTCCAGGGGCGCCTTCATGGTGGCGCACTCCCACCCCTTGCCGGGGGCTTCGGCGGTGCCCTGGGCGGGAGACGGCGCGGGGCAGGAGCTCCAGGAGAGGCGCTGGCCGGTGAGGGCGGCGGGCAGCGCGGACTTCCCGGCCGCGGGCGGTGTCGCGGTTGCCTTGCGCTCGCCCTTGCCCTCATCGTCGGACCCGCCGCTGCAGGCGGCGAGGGCGGGGATCGCGAGCAGCGAGGCGGCGGCCAGCACTGCGGTGCGACGCGCGCGTATGAGGTGGGGCATTCTCTGTCTCCTGCCGATAACGGTCATGTGAGAGTAAATCGTGAGTAAAGTCGGCTTTTACTCTACCCAGGGCGTGGTTCGCATCGACACCGGTCCCCTACCCCCGCACGACGGTGTCGGCCCCCAGGTCCACAGCGGGGTCCTGGGGGCCGACGTCCTGCGTTTTGTGTCAGGTGTGCAGCTGGTCCAGGGCGGCGCGCATCAGGGCGGCCCTGTCGGCGCTGCCTGGCACGTGCTCGAATCCGAAGCCGAGCAGCACGCTGTCCCGTGTCGTGATCGCGGCGTAGGGCCGGTAGAGCTCGCCGGTCCGCGCCCAGTCGCCCGCGATGGTGACGCTCCCGGGCGGGGGCGGGGCGACGGCCCAGGAGCCGAGCGACGTCTCGAAGCCCTCGGTCTCGGTCGCGGTGCCGCCGACGACGAGCTGGGCGTTGTCGGCGAACAGGCCGCGCCCGCCGTCGGAGGAGTCGGTGACCGAGCTGAGCGACACCTCGACCTTCTTGCCCGCGTAGGCGCCGAGGTCGAAGGCGACCTGCTTCCAGCCGCCGGAGGAGCCGGTGAAGGTGTTCCAGGAACCGCTGCTGCCGGTGGCCGTGCAGCGCGCCGCCTCACGCGTCAGGTAGTGGCGCAGGAACGGGTGGGCGTTGAGGAGGAACCCGGCCGTGCACCGGGCGGGCACGGCGGTGGAGGAAGCGCCGTTGCGGTCGGGCAGCGTGGTCCAGTCGTCGGCGCCCACCGTGTGTGCTTCGAGCAGGCCGTGGTCGAAGCCGGACTCCAGGTTCCAGTTCAGCGCGAGGCGCAGCTCGGGCTTGTCGGCGGCCGTGACACCGGTGAGGTCGAGGGTGCGGGTGAGCCGCTTGTAGTCCCGGTCGGAGTGGGTCGCGGAGGCCATGCCCTGGCCGGCGAACGGCGCGTAGGGGTTGGACAGGCCGGGGTAGGCGCCCGCTGCCGCGCTCTTGAACTGTGGGAACTCCTTGGCGGGCAGGTTGTCGGAGGTGACGGTGAAGCGGCCCGCCTTGTCGAGCGGGTTGCCGTCGGCGGCCGCGAGGGGGCTGCCGGACCCGCTGAGCGCACCGCTGCCGGTGAAGCGCTGGGCACCGGGCGCGGGGACGCGGTCGTACGCGCCCAGGTAGTACTGCGCGAAGTCGTCGGTGAGCGCGGTGCCGAGGTCGACGGTGCCGCCGGCCCGCTCACCGGACTCGATCAGCTTGCCGCCTTCGTTGAGGTAGGCGCGCAGGGCCAGTTGGGTGGGCGCGCCGGGCACGGGGTCGCCGGTGTAGTGCACGACCGTGCGGAAGTGCGACAGGACGCCCAGGGGGTGCGGGGTGCCCTGTGTGGCGACGTCCCAGACGGCGGCGGTGCGGCCGCTTGCCTTGACGGCGTCGACGTACTTCTGGGTCTGTGCGGCGCTCGCGCCTTCCTCGGCGACGACGAGCGTGTTCGCCCGGGGGCGTTCGGCGACGGTGTACGTGAAGTGCTTGCTCTCGGTGCGGCCCTTCTTGGTGCGGCCGGTGAACCACACCTCGACCTTGTCGCCCGCGCGTGCGCCCTCGACCTCGGCGCGGTACTGGTCGAAGTACAGGTTGTCGTCGCCGCCGTAGGTCTCGCCGCCCTTCCACCGCGAGAGGTCCTCGGTGTGCGTGCGGCCGCCGTTGACGCGGTAGCGGAGCTCCTTGTCGCGCACCGACTTGCGGGCGGTGACGGCGACTTCCTGGCCGGTGCCGCGCGCGTACGACGTGGTGAAGGAGTCGGGCGTGAAGTCCGGGGCGTCGATGCCGCTGACGGAGACCGGCCGGTCGGGGTGCAGCGCCGTCTCGGCGACGGCGAGCGCGAAGGGCACGTTCTTCGCGAACTCCTGCTGGATCAGCTTCTCGTCGTCGGGGAAGGTGAAGACGGACGCACAGTCCTGCGCCTTCCAGGCGTCGTTGGGGTCGAGGTCGGAGACGGTCTGGCAGGTGGACATCTCCGGCGTGAACATCGCGATGCCGTTGACGTTGCCCCCGTGGCCGTCGGCCTCGCCGTTGGTGGTGTAGAGCTCGGAGGAGACCTGCGGGTGGTAGCCGGGGACCGCGGGCTTGTCGGGGGTGCCGGCCAGGGCCTTGTAGAGCACGTCGTCGGGGGTGGGGGTGGCGACCTGCCAGCCCACTCCGTAGAGGATCAGTTCCGCCGCCGAGTGGTAGTTGACCGCGTACGTGAAGCCGATGCGCTTCTGGAAGCGGTCGATCGCCTTCGTCTCGGGTTCGGAGACGGGGCCGGTGCCGCGGTAGGTCTCCGAGGACGGGCTCGGGGACGAACCCTCGTTGTCGTAGCCCCATTTGTAGGCGAAGTTGCGGTTGAGGTCGACGCCGTCGCCCGCGGTGATCCTGCCGTCACCGTCGACGTCACGGAGGTTCTTGCGCCACTGGCGGTCGCCGTCGGCGGCGTGCGTGAAGTCGTAGCCGTCGGGGTTGGCGGAGAGCACGAACCACAGCTCGGTGGAGTTCACGAGCTTGGTGATGCGCTTGTCCTTGCCGTAGTTGTCGAGGTAGTGGTGCATCAGGCGGCGGGTCATCTCGGGGGTGATCCACTCGCGCGCGTGCTGGTTGGACATGTAGAGCGTGGCGGGCTTGGAGCCGTCCTTGGACTTCGCCGCGCCCTTGGAGAGCTTCAGCGCGAGGATGTCCTTGCCCTTGAGGGTCTTGCCGATCGAGACGACCTTGGTGAGGCCGGGGTGGGCCTGTGCGGTCCTGACGATCTCCTCCTGGAGTCCGCCCTTGCCGCTGTAGGGCCGGAAGACACCGTCTCCCGCGGCCTCGACCCGCTTCGCGGCGGCCGCGGAGATCGTGTGCTCGGTGAGGTCGATGCCTTGGCGTTCGATGGCCTTCGCCTGGGCTTCGGTCAGATACAGCTCGACGCGGCCGGTGCCGCGATCGGGCACCTGTCCGGCGAGTTCGTGCCCGTCCTGGCCCGCCTTGAGCAGGGTCGGTATCTGCTTCTTGGTGACGTCGGCCCGGTAGACCTTCACGGCCGCCGGATCGTCGTCGGCCGTGGCCTTCGCCGGGCCGCTCGCCTGGGCGTGCGGTGCGGCGACAAGGCCGCCGACGAGCAGCGCGCTGGCGGCGAGGATCGTTCTCGCGCGGGTTCTTCGTCGCATGAGCCCCCCTTGCAGTTGTCCGGCACGTTCGTGCGCGAACGCCAGGCTCGTCACGCTTCATGATCATGTCAATATGACGGGCGACCGGTTCCCGGACGGGCCCACGGCAGAGGCGCTGAGCGGACGTACCCAGGACCGGCTGAGTATCCGAGCGCTGTCAGCGGGCGGAGCGGGTCGGATTGGATCAGGGCCATGCCTGACACCACCGCCGCTTCGTCCCCCGAGCCCTCGTCCTCGAGCGTGCCGCCCCCGGCGGACCGTCAACGCCAGGGAAACGGCTGCATGGTAGGCACCGTCGCCCTGGGTATCGTCGCCGTCATGGCCGTGGTGGCCGCGTTCCAGGTCTGGGATTCCATGACGGGAGGGCCCATCCGGTCCGCGGCGGAGTACGAGAACCGGGTGACCGAGACGAAGGCGGCGGGCAAGCGGGCGATCAGGCAGCTGACGCCCGCGCCGCGGCTGACCGGCACGCTGCCCGGCGCGACCCTTGACGACACCGCCGAGAAGGAGGACAGCACCTCCTGCGTGGACGACTTCGGCGTCGATGACGCCGCCACCGCGCGCGACCAGCCCCTCTACAGCTGGGATCTGACGTTCCACGACCGTGACGCCTACCTGAAGGCCATGAAGGGCCTGCGCAAGGCGTGGACCGCGCGCGGTCTGTCAGTTCAGGCCGTCCCCTCCCGCGAGAAGGGCGAGCCCGGCCACGGCCTTCCTGGCATCAAGACGACCGACGACGGCATCGACGTGTACTTCGGGCCGGACTACTACAGCGACAAGCCCGTCGTACGAGCCGACGGCGGATGCGTCCGCTGGCAGGGCGCGGGCCCGGATCACGAGAAGAGCTCGTAGCGCTTCGGGTCGTCGGGAAGGGTGAAGTGGAAGCCCTCTTCGGCGAAGGTCATGACGGTGATCACGGCGCCGATGACGACCAGCAGGCCGAGGAGCGCCTTGGAGGCGGGGCCGTACGCGGCTCCTCTCGGCATCAGCTGGGGAGCGAAGACGAAGCTCAGCGCGCAGAAGACGATGACGACGAGGAACGTGACGAGCGCCCAGGTGTACATGTGCAGCCCGAACACGGCCGGGCCGTATCCCTTGGGGTCGGTCAGGTGCAGCATCACCTGTCGGGTGGACATCAGCAGACCGGCGAGCGCGGCGACGACGGCCAGGCCGTAGCCCGTCATGTAGTCGACGGCGCTGATCTCCCCGCCGCGCGAACGCACGATGACGTAGGCGGGTCCCGCGGCGCACAGCAGCATCGCCATGCGCTGGACCACGCACAGCGGGCACGGCATGTCACCGTCGAAGATCTGGAAGCCGAGGCTGGTCAGAAGGATGCCGCAGTAGGCGAGCACGAAGAGGTGGGCGAGGAGGAAGCCGATTCGGTTGCTCAGCGGCGCCCCGCCGTGGGCGCGTCGGTTCAGGAGCGCGGCCATCAGTAGTGGTACCCGAGCGAGTCACTGACGTGGTGATGGAACATCAGCACCGCCGCCACGTTGCCCGCGAGCACGAGGCCGAGCACCCAGTGGCGGGGCCTGTCCAGGAGTACCGCAAGGAGTCCGGCGACGATCAACAGGAAGATCAGAGTGTCCACGGGCGCACGCTAAGCACCGGGACGCGTGCCGGTGCGGTCGGCATACCGGCGCGACCGGACGAACCAACCGATTGCCGGAGTTCCGAGTAGGCCTGATCCCGCTGCTGTTGGTGCCGGAAGCGGCCTGGACCTCGGACGACGGCATCCGTAAGTTTGTCCTGCTCTTCTTGTCCGAGGGACAGGAGATCGTCATCGAGATCCCCGAGACGAACCGTCCCTCCCGAGCCGTGTGCGTCGACCGTCACACGGGGGGTGCGAGCAGGAGCCATCGAGAGGGAGCTGCTGAGGGTGGATGATCACGAGCTTGCCCCGTTACGGGACGGCGCTGGACCAACGGGGTCGAGGGCGCCGTCGATGACCGGGCCCGAGCGCCCGGCCCGGCCGGAGTCCGGTGCGCGGGGCATCGGGCGGCGCCGGTTCCTCGGGTACGTCCTGGCGGCGCCGACCCTGGTGGCCGCCGCCGAGCTCGGTCCGGCACCGGCGGCCGAGGCCGGGATTCCGTCGCCGGAGATCACGGAGTTGGTCGACCTCAACGACGTGATGACCGCGGCGGCACTCCCCACGTCGAACCTCATCAGGGTCGAGGTCAACCGGGACGGCACCGTGTCCTTCGCGCTGCCGCGGGCCGAGGTCGGGCAGGGCATCACCACCTCGACGGCCATGTTGATCGCCGAGGAACTGGACGTACCGCTGGACCGCGTGCACGTCACACTGGCCGACGCCCGTCCGGAGCTGGTCTTCAACCAGCTCACCGGCGCGTCCAACACCACCATCTCGACGTACGTACCCGTGCGGGTCGCCGCTGCCGTCGCCCGGGGCCGCCTCCTGAAGGCTGCCGCGACCGAGCTCGGTGCGGCGGTCGCCGACCTCACCCTCAAGGCCGGTGTCATCACCGGTCCCGCGGGCCGCAGCGTCGGCATCGGCGACCTGGCCGAGAAGGCCGCGAGCGTACGGACACAGCGGGTGTCCGCGGAGCTCAAGCCACGCGGGGAGTTCACCGTCATCGGCACACCGCGCGGCCGTGTCGACGCGCTCGCCGCGGTCACCGGGCGCAAGAAGTTCGCCCTCGACCTGGATGTGCCGGACGCGAAGCCGACGATGGTGTGCCGCCCGCCGACCCTCAACGGCAAGGTGGGGGCGGTGGCCAACCTCGAAGACGTCCGCGCCATGCCGGGCGTCACCGATGTCGTGGTGATCTCCACCGGTGTCGCGGTGCGCGCGGAGACCTTCGGCCAGTGCATCGACGCCGTACGTGCCCTGCGCGTGACGTGGCGGGCGGGCACCGCGGAGGGCAAGTCCGACGAGTCCGTGCTCGCGGAGCTGAAAGCCGCCGAGCTGCCGATCGGGCTTCCGCCGCTGACTCCCGCGGTGGAGGGCAGGTTCACCTTCCACTTCCGCAGCAACAGCGCGCTGGAACCCAACTGTGCGATAGCCGACGTACGGCCCGACCGCGCCGAGATCTGGTCGTCCCTGAAGGCACCGATCGTCGCTCAGCAGTCCATCGCCGCCAAGCTCGGCCTTCCGCCGCACGCGGTCAAGGTGCATGTCACCGAAGGCGGCGGGTCCTTCGGGCGCAAGCTCTTCTTCGATGCCGCGCTGGAGGCCGTCGAGGTCTCCCGTAAGGTCGGCAAACCCGTCAAACTCATGTGGCACCGCGCCGACGACTCCCGTCAAGGGCGCACCCACCCCATGGCCACGTCCCGCGTGCGTGCCTCCTACCTCGGCAACACCGTGCTCAGCTACAAGCAGCGGCACACCAGCGTGTCCACCGACTTCAGCCATGGTCTCGGCGAGGTCTTCACCGCCCTGGCCGCGAAGCTGCCCGTGGGCGACATCGGCTTCTCCCAGACCTTCTTCCACCTCACCCAGTCGATGCCCTACGACTTCGGCGCCAGCAACCGACTGCTCAGCGAGACCGACAAGGGCTTCAACACGGGCAGCATGCGCAATGTCTACTCCCCCGACGTCACCTGCGCCCGCGAGCTCATCGTCGACCAGCTCGCCACGAAGATGGACAAGGACCCCTACCGGTTCCGGCGCGACTTCCTGCGCGACAAGCGCGCCCAGGCAGTGCTTGAGAAGGCGGCCGAGGCCGGGAACTGGGGCCGGCCGATGCCGGCCGGTACCGCGCAGGGCATCGCCTTCCACTCCGAGTACCACGCCGTCAGCGCGGTCCTCGTGGAGATCGACTGCCGGCCCGAGACCGTCAACCGCCCCATCCGCGACGGCGTGACCGGACCGCGCGTCACCAAGGCCGTCTTCGCCGTGGACGTCGGTCTCGCCGTCAACCCGCGCGGCCTGGAGGCGCAGATGATGGGCTGCGTGATGGACGGCATCGCGCTGGCCCTCACCTCCAGCCTGCACCTGCGCGACGGGTACTTCCTCGAGGCGAGCTGGGACAACTACTTCTACACCCGGCAGTGGAACACCCCGCCCGAGCTCAAGGTGATCGTCATGCCGTCCACCACGGGCGACCCCGGAGGCGCGGGAGAGCTCGGCGTCGCCGCGTCGATGGCGGCGGTCGCCTGCGCCTACGGCCGCGCCACGGGGGCCATGCCCACCAGCTTCCCGATCAACCACGGCACGCTCTCCTTCGTACCCAAACCGACCGTCCCGCCCATCCCCCAGTCCCCCACCGACGGCCTGCAGCACGGCCGTTGAGCCCTTGGAGATCCCGTGCCCGAGCACACCTTCCGCCTCAACGGCGAGCAGGTCACCGTGAACATCGCCGACGACGTCCGACTCCTGTGGGTCCTGCGCGACGTCCTCGGCGTGACCGGACCCAAGTACGGCTGCGGCATCAACGTCTGCAAGGCGTGCACCAGCCACCTCAACGGCAAGGCCGTCAATCCCTGCGCGATCCCCGTCAAGGACCTGCGGCCGACGGACGAGGTCACCACGATCGAAGGGCTGCCCGCCACGGTGGGCGCGGAGCTGCACCCGATGCAGCGGGCGTGGCTCGACCACGACGTGGCCCAGTGCGGCTACTGCCAGCCCGGCCAGATCATGGCCGCCGTCGCCCTGGTCCGCCGCGTCGCGGAGGAGGGCCGCACGATCACCGACGACGACCTCGACGGCATCCGCAACATCTGCCGCTGCGGCACCTACCACCGCATCCGTGAGGCGATCAGGGCAGGCGCCGAGAACATGTAGGGCGTTACGGGTTACGGCAGGAAGCCGTCCGGCAGGTCGTCGTGCGGGTCGAGTACGAAGCGGTGCTCGCCCGTGCGGTAGGCGGTGCCGGTGATGTCGGTGACGGTGCCTTCGGCCGTACGGAACACCGCGCGGCCGGTGAACACCGTGCCCACGATCGACTCGTGGCGCAGCGCCTGGCCGAGCGCGAGACGGCCGTCCTCCGCCAGCAGGGCGAGGCGGGCGGAGGTGCCCGAGCCGCACGGGGACCGGTCGAACTGGCCGTCGGCGAAGACGGTGACGTTGCGCTGGGCCGGGCCGTCGGGGGTGTCGGGCAGGTCCTCGTGGAAGATGACGCCGTAGACGCCCGACAGCCTGGGGCGGTCGGGGTGCGCGGCGCCCGGGTGGTCCGCGAGGGCCGAGCGGATCTCCCGGCCCGCGGCGACGAGGCGGGGCAACGCGGCGCGGTCCACGGTGAGTCCGAGCCGGGCCGCGGGCACGGACGCGTAGCAGGCACCGGCGTGGACGAGGTCCGCTTCGACCGTGCCGGCGCTCGTGGTGACCGGGACGGCGCGGGCGGTGATGCGTGCGGGCACGTTGCGGAAGGTCACGCCGGTGGTGCGGCCGCCGCTGCGGTGCACGGTGGCGGTGACGCGGCCGGAGGGGACGTCGATGCGGACCTGTGCGGAGCCGTCGGCGGGGGCGGCGACGATGCCGTGCGCGACGGCCCAGGCGCCGAGCGCGATGGTTCCGTGGCCGCAGGCGGTGGAGTAGCCGTCCTTGTGCCAGAACAGGGTGCCGAGATGGGCGCCGTCGTCGTCGGGCGGGACGAGGAAACCTCCGTACATGCCGGAGTGCCCGCGCGGTTCGCGCACCAGCAGTCGGCGGATGTCGTCCAGTGGGCCCCGACGCGGGGCGGTGGGGGCGCCGCCCGCCCCGACCGCGGTGGCGAAGCGGTCGGCGACGGTGTCGCCGGGGATCGGGGGGAGTTCGTCGTGGACGATGCGGAAGGGCTCACCGGCGGTGTGGTAGTCGACGGTGCGGACTGCGGTCACGGCGGGACACCTCGCGGGGAAGGGCGGGCAGGGCTGTTACGCGAGGGACGGTATCGCAATGTGACATTGCACAGGAGCGTGTTGCTGTACTTGCTGTACGGGCTGAGCCCTACGAGCGGGAAGCCGTGCAGAGGTTCATGGGACCGCGCCACGGAGGCGGCGGAGACTCTCCTCGCTTCCCTCAGTAGGCGGAAGGGTCTCCGACCCCGCCGCACTCGCGGTGCTCATCGGCCAACATCCGTGACGGACTTGAGTATTGATTACTCAAGACATCACGAACTCGCCGTCATACCCTTCCCCATGTCGTCCCGTTTTCCCGAGGAACGGCGCGGACGAGGGTCCTGGGGAAAAGCCTGTGAACGACGAGCCGAAGAAATCCGGGAGAGAGGGAAGTGGAATGAGGATCGCCAAGTCAGTGAAGGCCGTGGCGGCGACCGCCGCCGCTTCCGCCGCAGCCATCATCGGGCTTTCCGCTCCGGCCGACGCGGCGGGCGTCGACGGCGCACGCCAGACCACGGCAAACAACGCGGCGTCCGTCGACAACGAGAACCAGGTCTTCCACGTCCAGGGATACACCTGGTCCAACTGAACGGGGGATCGCGGGTACGCGGGCTCCCGGAGTGTCCGGGTGGTGTCGTCGGCTCGATCGGCGGCGGTCCCGCAGCGGTAGCAGATGTGGGAACACCTGGAAGGTAAAGGCGCGTCCTGCTGGTGTCTTGTAACCTCGTGGGCGCTCAGTGGCGGAGCGATTCGGGTTCGGGACGCCTTCGTTGCCCCTCGGGGGTGAAGGTGAAGGCTTCGTCAAAGGGTGCGTTTCCGAGGCGGACAGCAAGCAGAACAGGTTCCTCACGCTCGGGCCATGCGGACTCGGGGCCCGGGGTGCTGCCATTCCAGAGATGGAAGAACACCATGGGCTCGCCGAGGTCCTCGCCCACGTAGCCGAGCGTCTTGCTGTACAGCGGGCTTGACCCTCCGCACAGGATGGACGGGGGGGCCGAACTCGGAGATGACATCTGCCCACGAGCGATCCGCCTGCGCCCACGAGCGCACTCTGGCCCGCAGCGAGTGATGCTCGCCAGCCGCCAGAAGGCGATCGGGCTGGAGCCAGCCGCGGCGATGCGCGAACTCGGCGTAGACCGAGGCGACGCAATGCTGGTCGTAGCCTCCGGGCATCAACTCCTGGAACAGACCTGCCACACCAGTGCTGGTCCAGGCCCCTCGACTCGCCCAGGCGCGCTGCTCTTCGGCCAATGCCTCGGGCTGGCGTTCCACGAACAGCAGGTGATCCATCAGCATCCGCAGGGCCGCGTCATGCTGCGAGAACATGCCGGGACGGCGCAGAGCAGCGTTCAACTGGTCGATGAGATAAGCGTGTATCTCATCGACACCCGCAAGCGATCCGGTGGAGGACACACTCAGAGTGTGCACGACACCTCGCACCCGGCGCCGCAGCCGCAGGCAGAGGTCACATCTCAAGCTCAGAGCCGAGCGGTGATATCCGCGCCCGGTTCAGCTGTGTCAGATCCGGTGATCTGTGACGTGCTGTGACTGGTGGACTGTAGTGCGGTCTTGCATGCTAGGAACGGGAGTTCGCCCGTGACCTAGGGAGGGGGCGTTCATGAGCATCGGGCCCGTGCAGCGGCATGAACGCGTTGCTGTCATCGGAGTGGGCATCCTCGGCGCCAGCGTGGGCTGGAACCTGGCACGGCACGGCGTCAAGGTGGTCTTCATCGACGCGGGCCGGCCGGGCGAAGGCGTCACCAACTGGTCCTTCTCATGGGTCAACGCCAGCAACAAGACCGCGCGCAAGTCCTACTTCGACCTGAACGTCGCGGGCATGGCGTCGTACCGCGAGCTGGCCGAGGCCATCGGGCCGGACCCATGGTGGCATCCCAGCGGACACCTGCGCTGGACAGACGATCCCGCAGCGGAAGCGACGCTCCTGAAAACAGTCGAACTGCTGGCCGACTGGGGCTACCGGGCCGAGGTGTACACAGGGGCCGAGGTGCGCCGCCGCTTCGAACCCGCTCTCACGATGCCCGATGAGACGCCGGTCGTGTTCTACCCCGACGAAGCCTGGGTGCACGGACGTCATCTCGTCGGCCGCCTGGTCGCCCAGGCCGTCGCGTCCGGCGCGGAACTCCGGTCCGGCACCGAGGTCTGCGACATCGCCACCGGTACCGACGGGAGCATCCGGACCGTTGCGCTGTCCGACGGGAGCCGTCTCGACGTCACCATCGTCGTGAACGCGGCGGGCCCCAGCGCCTCCCACGTCGCCGGGCTCGTCGCACGGGACTTGCCGATGCGCCGAGAACCCGGCGCCGTCGCCCGGATCGGCTGCGGTCAGGTCCCGGTTCACCGGGCCATGCACGCACCTCACATCGAGATGCGTCCTGACGGGGACGCTTCGATGGTCCTCCACAGCCGCGAGATCGACGCACGCATCGACACCGGGGAAGACCCGGCGCAACTCGCACGGCTGCTCCACGAATCAGCGAGGCACATCGTTCCCGAAATCGGCAACGGCCACATCACACAGGCACGAGTAGCCAACAGGCCCATCCCAGCCGACGGATTCCCCTCGGTGGGAGCGGTACCGTCCGTCCCGGGCTACTACGAGGCCGTCACCCACAGCGGCATCACGCTCGGGCCGGTGCTCGGCCGGCTGCTCGCTTCGGAAATCCTCGGCGGGAAAAGGGACGAGCTGCTCGCGGACTTCCGCCCGGATCGGTTCCCCTCGTAACAGCCCGCGCGCCATGGCGAGACGAGGCCGAGATCTGGGGCTCCACGAGCGTCAACCTCCTAGGGTGTCGGCATGGTCCGCGAGGTGGGCCTCCCGCCCGGCCGCAGTCAGAGTGAAGTGATCGGTCCCGTTACCCCGCTGGAAGGATCCCCCTGTGCATCAAGAGCGCCATGGGAGTACACCGCGCCGAGACGGCCGGCCCACCTTCGTCCTTGTCCACGGCATGCACAGCAACTCCTGCTCCTGGTCGCCAGTCCTCCAGCAGCTCGCGCTGCTCGGGCACCGGGCACTGGCCGTTGATCTGCCGGGCCACGGCATAGGCGCTCCCTTCCCTCTCTCCTACCAGGCGCCCCAGGACCTGGAGGCGTTCTCGGCCCAGCCCTCCCCGCTGGCCGACGTGACCTTGGCGGACAACGTCGCCCACGTCGTGGAAGCGGTCCGCCAGGTCGCGGAGTACGGGCCGGTGGTCCTGGCGGGCACCAGCGGGGGCGGGGCGACCATCACCGGCGTGGGCAACGCCGTGCCCGATCTGGTCAGCCGGATCGTGTACGCATCGGCTTGGTGCTGCATCGAGCTGCCCAGCGTCGCCGACTACCTGGAGACCCTGGGCATCAAGGATGTCGCCTCATCCCTGGTCAACTGGCGCTCGGCCGACCCCCAGTTCCTGCTCGCGGCCAAGGAGAACCTCATGGCCGAAGCGACCGACGAGCAGTTCCGGGCCGCTCTGAACCTTCTCGAACCCGCCGACTCCGCACAGGTCCTCACCACCGACGCCCGCGGCCGGGCGGACACCTGGGGGCGGATCCCCCGCACCTACATCCGCTTCTCCCGGGACCGCGCGATCCCGCTCACCATGCAGGACCGGATGATCGCCGAGGCGGACGCACTGACCCCGGAGAACCCCTTCCAGGTCCACACCGTGGACACCTGCCACATGGGCATCCAGCTACGCCCTCGTGAGGTGGCCGGGATCCTCGACACGCTCGCGTGACAGGGTCGCGGGCCTCGTGCCGCGAGCGGCAATGCCGTTACCGCAGCAGCAGGAGTTCGTTGGTGAGGACGATCATCCGCCGCTTCGAATCGGCGGCGTTCTGGAAGAGCGAGTCAAGGAGCATGAGTAGATGAGGAACATCCTGCGTGCCCTGCTGGTGCCGGTGGTCGCCGCGGCCGGCGTCGCGCTGCCGGTCTCCACGGCCCGTGCGGCCGATGGCTACGACCGCTGCCCTGATGGGTACTACTGCATGTTCTCGGGTCTCGACGGCACCGGTGACATGGTCAAACTGAGCGGCGACACGCCGGAACTCGCAGCGCTCGGCATGGACGACCGGGCCAAGTCCGACTGGAACCGGACCTCTTCGACCATCTACCTCTGGTCCGACGCGCGCTACACCGGCTGTGTGGCCACCACCTCCGCAGGACCGACCGGCAAGGGCAACTTCTTCCCCGCCTACCAGGACTTCTTCAGCTCGGTGCAGTTCGACGGCCCGGGCGGCATGAGTTGCGGCACGCCGCCCGGCGAGGACGGCTGACCGAGTCCACCTCGTGGTGGGGCAGCAGGACGCGTGACTGCCGGGGGCGGGCGAGCGGCGGGCCGGTCCGGGCCCCCCCCCGGCGCGGCGGGGAACAGGGCGGCACCGGGGGGGGGGGAGGCGCCCCCCCCCACCCCCCACGGCCCCCG
>NZ_JBHYJH010000025.1:15354-74646 GCF_042740445.1 Streptomyces sp. NPDC059003
CCCCGGGGCGTCGCGGGCACCCGTCCACCACCTTGTGGGGGGCCTCCCGGCGGCTTCACGGGGGGGGTCGGCCTGGTCTCCCGCGTGCCCGTCCCCCGGCGTCGGTCAGTCGGAATCAGGCGGACTCGGTGGGGAGACCTGCCTCCACCCAGTCCTGGATGCCCTCGCGGTACTTGCGGACATTGGTGTAGCCGAGAGCGGTGAGACGGTCGGCGACCTGCCCGCTGTTGGCGCACCCAGGGTTGGAGCAGTACGTGACGATCGCGGCGTCGCGGTCGGGAAGCAGGGCGGGCGCCTGGGCGCCCACGTCGGCCAGGACCAGCTCGACGGCGCCGGGCAGGTGCTGCTTGGCGTAGTACTCGCCGCCCAGGGTGTCGACGACCGTCACGGTGCCCGCGTCGATCGCTGCCTTCAACTCGTCGCGCGTGATGAGTGCAGTCATGCCACTACCTTTCGAGGAAATTGGACTATAGTCCGGTTGTGGCTCATGACAGTAACGGACCGCAGTCCGATTCCGCAATCCCGTTGGAACTCCTGCGCACCCCACCGCCCAAGGAGCGCTCGGACGCGGCACGCAACCGCGCCGCCGTCCTGGACGCCGCGGGCAGGCTCTTCGCCGAACACGGCGTCGAAGCGGTCTCCATGGACCAGGTGGCGGCAGCCGCCGGCGTCGGCAAGGGCACCCTGTTCCGCCGCTTCGGCGACAAGTCCGGGCTTGCCGTCGCGCTCCTGGACTCCCGGGAACGCGTTCTGCAGGAGGCGCTCCTGCACGGCCCGCCGCCCCTCGGCCCCGGCGCACCCGCCGGCGAACGCCTGACCGCGTTCATCGACGCCTACTTCGACTACCTCATGGAACACCTGAGCCTGATCCGGATGTCGGAGACCGCAGCACCCGGCGCCCGGTACCGGATCGGCGCCTACCGCTTCTGGCACCGCCACACGGCGATCCTGCTCAGCGCCACACCCGACCCCGACCACACCGCTCACGCCCTGCTCGCCGCCCTGGGCGCCGAGCACGTGGCCGCGCTCCTGCCGGAACTCGGCGAACAGCGGATGCGAGCGGGCCTCATCCGGCTCGCGCAGTCGGCGCTGCAACCCTCCAGTCCACAGAGCTGAGTCGCCTGCACTTCCCCTGAACGGTCAGGGACCTGCGAAGGCAGGTGCGGCGGCGAGGGCCGCGTCCGCCAGGGCCGTGTCGCCGGTGACACGGGTGTGCGCCGCGGTCTCGGCGGGGGTGCGGCGGGCCGCGGTGAGCAGGCAGAACTCCATGGCTCCCACGACGAGATGGGTGTCGGGTGGGCGCTCGGAGGAGGGGTTTTCAGGATCGGTGAGGTGCCAGGTGTCACCGCCGGGGCCGGTGAGTTCGACGTGCAGCACGCGATGGCCGAGGGGGGTGCCTCGGTGTCGCATGGCGAAGGGGAGCTGGCGGGCGCCGAGGTCGGACATGCGGGTCAGGGACCGGGCGGTGGGTGGCGGCAGCCGACGCCCGGTGTGCAGGGCGAGGTCCCGCGTGTGGATCCAGGTCTCGAACGCGCGGGTGGTGGCGTGGTCAGCGAGGGTCAGACGAGGGCCGTCGGCGAGGCCGAGCCGGTCGCCGGGAGTGTATGGGCCTTCGGCGGCGGGGGTGTTGGGTGCGGCTTCGCGTACGAGGGTGTCGCGCAGGAGGTCCGCCTGTGTACGCCAAGCTGCGTGGACGGACGCCGGGGGCTGATCGACCGCCCAGCTGGTGAAGGCGCGGGTGCGGGCGGGGACGGTGTCGCCCGGCAGGTCCAGGGGGCCGCGGGCCGTGGCGTCGAGGGTCTCGGCCAGGAGGCTGTCGGTCGCGGCGAGGTGGGCGACCAGCTGGGCGACGGTCCAGCCCTCCACGGTTTGGGTGTTCCACTCCTCGGCGGCCAGGTCGCGCAGTACGGCGTCCAGGGTGGCCACTTGGTCCGCGTACGGGCGGATGTGGGGCGGGAGATGGCGGGGGGCCGGGGGGCGGCGGGCGAAGGCGAGGGCGGTGATGTCGCCGTGCGTGGACGAGGCCGAGGACAGCGGCAGGGACAGAGGCTGGGAGCGGTGCGAGCCGTCGTCGGGCGAGGCAAGGTTCTCGTACCCTGCGGGAATCTCGTACGAGACATGATCCTCATACGCGGCGGCATCCTCGTACGCCATGAGATCCGCGTACGGGGCGGGATCCTCGTACTGCGGCTGGCTGGTCAGTGACGTGACCGCGGGGTGCAGGTCGCGCATCTCCGCCGCGCAGAGGGCGCAGTGCTTCACGTGGGCCGCCATGGCGATCCGTTCCTGTGCCGAGCAGGCGTTGAGGAGCCAGGCGCCCAGGAGGGAGCACAGCTCGGGGTGTTCGTCGGGTGCGGGGCGGGGGGCACCGCTCATGGTGTGATCCCTTCCTCCGCGAGTGCCGCGGCCAGTGCGCGCAGTGCGGCCCTCAGCCGAGTCTTGGCAGTCCCTTCGGGGATGCCGAGGTCACAGGCGACTTGACGGTACGTACGGCTTCCGTAGTAGGCGAGGAGCAGCGGGGTGCGCAAGGGTTCCGGCAGCCGGACTGCGGCGGAGCGGACGCCGAGCGCTTCCAGGCGGGCGGTCACGATGTCGGCTGTCTCGTCGTGGGCGGGCGGTGCGGGACGTTCGACGGCCCGGCGGTGGCGTTCCTCGCGGCGGACCCAGTCGACGGCGCGGTGGTGGGCGACCACGCCGAGCCAGGCGCGCAGGGGGCCGCGGGCCGGGTCGTAGGACAGCGGGCGCTCCCACAGCCGCGCGAAGACCTCTTGGACGACGTCTTCGGCGGCGTTGCGGTCGCGCGTGATGCGGGCCGCGAGGGCGCGCACTTGCGGGGCGTACCGCTCGTAGATCTCGCGGAACGCGTCCTCGTCGGCGGCCAGCAGGCGGGCCTGGACCTCCAGGCGGTCCTCCGGGACCGCCGCGGTGAGCTCGGGCCCGCTCTGCGGCCGCGCCTGATGGGAGGCGGCCATGGCCGAAGTGTCCCCCGAAGAAAAGGTTCCGGGACCCCTTGGCACGGTACCGGGGCGGTGACGCCCGTCACGGCCCGTACCTCTGTCGCGGCTTCGTGTCCCAACTGCCCCGAGAAACGGGGCCGGCTTCGGCTGGCGCGTCCCGGAGGGCCTTGCCCTCACGGAGGAGGACCAGTTCCGGGGTGGGCCTCCGCCGACTACTGCTCCTGCTCCTGCTCCTGCTCCTGCTCCCAGGCGATCGCCCATTCGTCGAGCGGGCGCAGGGCGTCCCCAAGAGCCGCCCCCAGCCGGGTGAGTTCGTAGCCGTCGGGCGAGGCGGCGATGATCCCGGTCGACGTGAGTTCGCGGAGCCGCTGGTAGAGGACACTGGACGACAGGCCTTCGCAGCGCGACAGCAGCGCGCGGGCGCCGAGCGGGCCCGCGCGCAGCTCCCAGAGGATGCGCAGCGCCCAGCGTCGGCCGAACAGATCCATCGCGGCCATGATCGGGCGGCCCGTCGTCGAGCCACGGGCCGGTGTTCCTGGGCGCGGTGCCGGTGCTGGTTCTCTTCCGACCTGGCGAGCGGGTGGCTCCGGTGAGCTGGGGCTCGCCATGTGCTGTGAGATCTCCATCGGTTGTCTTTCTCATTCACTGGGGCGGCTTGCGGGGCGGAGCCGTCCAGGACATGGCCAAGGCGAAGCCGAGGTCATCGAACCGGGCCCCCGGGAAGACCTTCCCGTAGAGCTCGCGGAACTGCTCGCGCGAGAGGTAGCGGTCGCTGAGGAGATGCGCCAGCCAGGGACGGCTGTGCCAGAAGCGCAGTTGGAACCATGCGTCGCGAAGCCCCACACGTCGGATCTCACCGGGGAAGCTCCACAGCGCGGGCCAGGTGTACGCCCTGCGCGGCGGCGTCGGATACCGATCGGACACGTTGTCGATCAGTGCGACGGTGCCGCCGGGCCGCACCAGGCTCTTCAAGTGCTCCAAACCGGCCCGGTAGTCCTCCAGGTGGTGCAGCGTCGTGTGGCTGTAGACCAGGTCGAAGCCGTCCTGGTCCTCCAGGTCGAACAGGTCCTTCACCAGGTAGCGCACGTGGGGCCGTGCCCTCTTGGCCCTGGCGATCTCGATCAGGGGGCCGCTCAGGTCCAGGCCGATGACTTCCTCGAAGCCGTCCGCCAGGGCCTCGGCCGCGTGTCCCGAGCCGCAGCCGGCATCCAGCGCACGTTCCCCCTTCAGGCCGAGGCCGAGCAGCCAGGCGGCGTTCTGCCCCGGGAGCAGGCTCACGAAGCGGTCGTAGTCGAGGGCGAACCGGTCAAAGGACTGAGCGTCAGCTCTGTGCGTCACGCCTCTCCCGTACACGGCATGCCCCTCCTTGCCCCTCATCCTTGCGTTTCGTTATTCGAAACACTAGCATTCAGTCGCGTTTCTGATTCCGAAACACCGACGCGACGGGAGCGACGATGCCGCGGATAGCTCTCCTTGAACCGCCCTACACGGAAGAGGCCGGCGCCCAGCTCGCGCGCATGATGCCTGCGGGAGCTCCGCCGATCGGGCTGTTCCGGATGTTCGCCAGGAACCTGCCGCTGGCCGGCGCCATGCACCCGTGGGGCCGCTACGAGTTGGGCCGGCAGCTGACCTTGACCATGCGGGAGCGTGAGATCGTCATCGACCGGACGTGCGCGCTGTGCGGCTGCGAGTACGAGTGGGGCGTCCATGTGATGACGTACGCCGAGCGCGTCGGTCTCACCCGCGAGCAGACGGCGTCGCTGGTCCACGGCGGCCCCGCTGACGCGTGCTGGACGTCCGAGCGGGAACGGCTGCTCATCCTCGCCGTGGACGCGCTGCACGAGCGCTGCGACATCGACGACGCGTTGTGGGCACGGCTCGCATCGGCCTTCGACGAGCTCCAGTTGCTCGACCTGCTGCTGTTGTGCGGCTGGTACCACGCCGTCAGCTTTGCCGCGCGCGCCGCGCGGGTGCCGTACGAGCCGGGCGCGCCTCGCTTCGCCGACGTCCTCCCCCGCACCCGATGAGCCGTCCAGAAAGTCATCCAGGAGGTCGTCCGGGGAGCTGTCCGGGGAGCCACCCCTCCCAGGCCGCAACAGGCCACGGCCACCCGTCCGTCACGATCGTGCACGCGTGCCTGCGCGACGGACGCGGCGGCAGTCCGACCGCAGTCCTGGACGAGACGCCGTCACCGGCCCGGGCCGACAGCCCGTTGACCGATCCCGGGCCGACAGCCCGTTGACCGATGACGAGCGCCGCCGCGTGCCCGGCCTGGCCGGTACCTCGCACGCGGTCTTCCTCTCACGCGACCTCGATTCCCGTGCCGAACGGCCCGTCGTCTCGGTGCGCTTCTTCACCGCAGAGGGGGAGCTGCCCGCGTGCGGCCACGGCACCGTGGCCGCCCTGGCCTTCCTCGCCGCGCACGCGGACGGCGAGGAGTACCGGGCCGCTCTGCGGGTGGCGGGGCGAGTCGCCGAGGGGCGCGTGCGCCGCGGGGCGTTGTCGTCCGCCGAGGTCACCTTCGGGGCCGGGCCGGTGCGTCTGCGCGCGGCCGCGACAGCGGAACTCGCGCTGCTCCTTCCTGCTTTGGGGCTGCCGCCCACAGCGGTGGGGTCCGGAGCCCGTATCGCCACTCTTGGACGGCCACGGCTGCTTGTCCCTGTCGCGACCCCGTCCGCCCTCGCCGCCATGGCCCCGGATCCCGGTCGACTCGCCGCCGCTTGTGACCGGCTGGACCTGCTGGGCTGCTTCGCCCACTCCCCCGTGTCCATCTCCGGCCGGGTCGCGGCCCGTATGTTCGCCCCGTCGATCGGCGTACCGGAGGACATCGCCAACGCGAACAGCTCCGCCTGCCTGGCCGTCGACCTTCTCGCCCGTCAGGGCGTCACCGAGGTCGCCGTCGACATGGGTGACGCCCTGGGCTGTCCTTCCACCGTCACTGCCGGCGCGCGCCCCACCACCGGGGCGGGGCTGCTGGCCGATGTCACCGGCGCCGCGCGGATCGGGCACGTGCTCCGCCTGCCGCGGTGATGCCCCGCCCCGGCCTGGTTGCGACGCGGCCGCGCAGACCCCCGCGGAGACACCAAGGCCCCGAACTCATCGCCGAGTTCGGGGCCGATCGCGCATCCACGGGGGAACGGATGCTGGTGCACGCGATGCCCACTCAACGCGCGCTCGCGCGTACGGTTACGCCACGCACCGCGGCCGACGTACTGGCATCCTCCGATCCCTTCCCGACGGTTGACCAAGCCCAGAGGGGTATCTATTTTTAGATAGCTCTCTAAATTTTGGCGAAGGGATGTGCGCTGATGCAGGTGGGCGAGGGAGGGCTCCGCGAGCGGCACAAGGCCCAGCGACGGATCCGGATCCTTGAAGCGGCGCGCGAACTCCTGCGGGACAGCCCGGAGTCGGCGCTCAGCACCGAGCGGATCGCCGCGCGGGCGGAGGTCGCCCCGGCCACCGTGTACAACCTGATCGGACCGCGCGACAAGATCTGGGAGGCGCTCGCTGTCGGGTTCATGGACGAACTCGAGCGCCGTCTGGCGGTGCTGGGAGCGGATGACCCACGGGAGGTCGTCAGGTCGACCGTCCTGCTGTTCGTGGACGACCCGGTCGTGTCGCGTCGCATGGTGCGCGAGTGGGAGGAGAGCGGCCTCGTGCTCGACCGCAGTCCGCTCACCCAGCTGCGCCGGGCGTTGGCGGACGCGCGGACACGAGGGCTGCTGCGCGCCGACATCGACACGGACGCGCTGGCCTCCGTCGTCGGCACCTCGTGCGTGGGTGCGCTGCATCAGTGGGTCGCCGCGCTGATCGACGACGACCGGTTCCTCGCGCGCGCCCTGTTCGCGTTGGACGTCGCGCTCGCCGCGGCGGCTGCGGATCCCTACCGCGACCAGCTGCTTGCGCCGCTGCGGATCCGAGGCGCGGAATGACGGCCGACCCGGGGCGTGCAAGGACGGCCGACGCGAGGCGCGGAGCCACAGCCGACGCGAGGCGCGGAATGACGGCCGACGCGCTGCCGCAGCCCCGACGGTTCGTGGGCCGCGGCGGCATCCAGCTCACGGCGGACGTGTGGGGCGAGGCGTCCTCGCCCCCTCTTGTCCTGCTGCATGGCGGCGGCCAGACGCGGCACGCCTGGGACCGGACGGGCCCGCGACTGGCCGCCCTGGGATGGCGGGTGATCGCCCCCGACCTACGCGGGCACGGCACCAGCGCATGGTCGGCCGACGGTGACTACGACGTCGACCTCTTCGCCGGGGACGTCCGGGCGCTCGTCGCCGAACTCGGCGGCCGACCGGTGCTCGTCGGTGCCTCGCTCGGCGGCCTGAGTTCGCTGCTCGCCGCCGGAGAGGCGCCCGGGGCGGCGGTTCGCGCCCTGGTGCTCGTCGACGTCGCCCATCGACCGGATCCGCGTGGGGTCGACCGGATCGTCGAGTTCATGCGCCGGCGGCCCGACGGATTCGCCAGCGTCGGGGAAGCGGCCGCGGCGGTCGCCGCCTACCTTCCGCACCGCCCGCGTCCGGACGACCCGGAGAGGATACGGAACAACCTGCGGCGCCATGGCGATCGCTGGGTCTGGCACTGGGACCCCCGCCTGCTGGCAAGCTTCGAGGGCCGGATCGATCCGCCCGGCATGGCGGCGCGCCTTCTCGACGCCGCGCGCCACGCCGACGTGCCGATCCTGCTCGTCCGCGGCGGCGTCAGCGACATCGTGCGCGAGGACATCGCCGAGGAGTTCTGCGACGAGGTCCCCCACGCGCGGCGCGTCGACGTGACCGGCGCGGGGCACATGGTGGTCGGCGACCGGAACGAGCACTTCGTCGACGCGATCGTCCCGTTCCTGGAGGAGATCCGGCGGGCGTGAGGCTCAGCCGGTACCGCCCGGTGCCTGAGCGGAGCGAACGGTGGTCGTCGAGGGCGGGACCGTTCCGCAGAATTCCGCGAGGAGCACATACCCGGCCGCGTCGGTGTCCCCGGCCCAGTCGGTGTTGAAGTTGGCCACCAGGCGGTGCCGCCCGTCCCGGGTGGTGTACGCCATGCTCTGCGAACCGGGCATGAAGCCGGTGTGCCCCCAGATTTCCTTGCCGCAGGGCAGTTTGGCGCGGAAGATCCCCAGGCCGTCGTCCTGGCCGTCGCCGAAGTCGGGAGAGGGGACCGTGGTGGTCATCTCCTTGAGCTGGGCTGCGGGGAGCAGCTTTCCGCGCATCAGGGCGGCGAGGAAGCGGTCGAGGTCGGCAGTGCTGGTGATGATTTCACCGGCGGACCAGCCCCAGGAGGGGTTGAACTCGGTGATGTCGTAGATCTTGTGCTGCGGGTCGTCCGGGAACCTGGTGTACATCCGCCCGCTCGGCTGGGGAATTCTGGTGTGGGTGCCGGGCAGCCTGGTGGCGTGCAGCCCGAGCGGCTTGAAGATCCGCCGCTCGGCCTCCGAGGCGTAGGTGTGGCCCGTCACCCGTTCGACGACCATCGCGGCGAGGACGTACTCGGTGGTGGTGTAGTTCCAGCTGGTTCCGGGCGCGAAGTTCGGCTCGTGGTCCATGGCGAGGGCCACGAGCTGCTCGGGCTTCCAGGTGTCGTAGCGGTGGGTCAGGTACTCCTTGCCCTGGATGTGCAGGCGGGGGTCTTCGGTGTAGTCGTAGATGCCACTGGTGTGGTTGAGGAGCTGTCGCAGGCTGATCCCGCGGCCGTCGTGGCCGTGGCCGCGGACCACGCCCGGCAGCCACTTGTCCACCGTGTCCGACAGGCTCAACTCGCCCTCCGCCTCCAACTGGAGGAGGACCGTCGCGATGAACGTCTTGGAGATGCTGCCCGCCCGGAACCGGTCGACCGGCAGGGGCGGACGCCGTGTGGTGAGGTCCGCGACCCCGGCGGCGCCGTGCCACGTGCCGTGCGCGTCGTGCGCCCGCGCCAGGGCGCCCGGGACTCCTGCCCCGACTGCCCCGACGGCGGCGTCCAAGGCGGCCTGGGTCTGCCCATGTCCCCGGGCCGGTACGGCGGGTGCGCCTGCCGCCGTCGACGGGGCGGCCAGTCCGGTCGCGGCGGTCATCGAGGCCGCCGCGATCACGGCGGCCAGCGCGGTCCGTACGGTACGCGTTGCCATGGGAACCTCCCTCTCGCCGGAAAGCCCCATGCTGCCTGGGCGACGGCGGGATCACCGGCGCGGTGCGCGTCCGTGTCGAGGCCGCCCGGCGCACCAGGACACGGCGCACGCGCCGGGCGCGCGATGCGAGTACTCGGATCGGTAGCGGCTCACCATGTTTCGCGGCCCAGGTGCACCAGCCCTTCGATGGCGCACAGGCGAGCGCGCACGCTGGGCTCCGGGGTCGGGGCGGTGCTGAGCAAGAGCACCTGGATCGTTGGGGGTTCCGGGGCGTAGAGATCGTGCCGGCCGTCGTCGCCGGGGATGGCGTTGGGCTGGATCTCTATGCTTCCGCCGCCGAGATCGGCGAGGTAGTACACGCCCCGGTAGCCGCTGTCACGTTCGGCGAAGGCCACATCGAGATGGCCGGTGACGAGCCGGGCGAGTTCGCTCGGAGTGTGCGTGTTCGTGCCGTAGGTGTCGCAGTCGGTCATCGCGGCCTGGCCCTTTCGCCGTTGCGGGTCTTTCCGTGCGCGGCCTTGGCGTCCTCGTCCAGCGGCGGTGGATCCCCTCGCTCCGTCAAGAGGCTGGGTCCTCGCTCGGGCCGTTGATGATGAGGTCCGCGGCGCGGGCGACGACCTCGTCGCGGGTGCGGTCGGGGTGGTCGGCGGCGAGCAGGTGCCTGCCGATCGCCAGGCAGAAGGCGAGCAGGCAGCGGGCCTCGACCTCGTCCGGGTCGGCGCAGACGCTGCTGAGCGCGTCGCGCGAGAGCTGCATGCGCCGGTTGTCCACGCGGCGCAGGCGTTCGGCGACGTCCGGGTCGTGGCGGGCCCAGTCGCGGATCGCCAGGTCGATGGGGAGCACGCGGTCGCCGGAGAAGGTGAGTTGGCCGGCCAGCCGGAACTGGTCGAGGATGCCCCCGCCCTCCCGCTCGATCCGGTCGAGGACGTCGTCGACGCTCTCGCGCTCCCAGGTGTCCAGCATCTCCGTCAGGAGCGCGTCACGGTCGGCGAAGTAGCCGTAGAAGCCGCCCTTGGTCACCCCGAGTGCCTTGGCCAGGGCCTCGACGCGCACCGCGTGCACACCGCCCTCGGCAAGGACCCGCAGCCCCTCCTCGACCCACTTTTCACGCGGTGTGCGCAACGCCCCCATCAGGTGGTCGACCTCACTCTCACGACCGGTTGTACGGCGACGTACAACCGCTCTATGTTCGACTTGTACGGGATCGTATAACGCTAGAGGGGACAGCGTCATGATTCGGTTTCGGCACCTTCCACTGACGGAACGGCTGTGATGTCGATGCGGCTTCCCGACACCGAGCACACCGCCCGCCCGTGGCGGATCCACGAACTCACCCCCGACTTCCGGCTCGAGGACGTATGGGCCTACCGCACGCCCGGCGCCGGGCCGGACGACTTCCCCGCCATGCTGGCCGCGCTGCGGGCCGCCGGCGGGCTCAACGAGAACCCGCCGGTGGTCCGGTTCCTGTTCGCCGTGCGCTGGAAGCTCGGCGCCCTGTTCGGCTGGGACAAGCCGAAGCAGGGGCTCGCGGGGCGGGTGGGGTCGCTGTGCGACCGGCTGCCCCACGACCTGTGCCAGGACACGACCGGTTCGGCGGTGCCCAACACCCCGTTCACCATGATGTACGAGCTGCACGACGAGTGCGCCATGGAGCTGGCCAACAAGACCGTCCACACCGTCTGCCACCTGGGCTGGGTACCGACCGACAGCGGCGAGTACCAACTGCGGATGGCCGCCCTGGTCAAGCCCAACAACCTGTTCGGACGGCTGTACATGGCGGCGATCAAGCCGTTCCGGTACCTGATCGTCTACCCGGCGATGACCCGGAAATGGGAACGCGCGTGGCGGAACCGGGACAGGTACGCGGAACCGGCATGAACGCGCCGCCTACGCCAGGACGGCAGGCCTGAGTACCTCCTCGCACCACTGCCGGAAGCCCGTGGGCGCGGACTCCGGAGTGCTCGGCTCGACGGCACCGTAGAAGCCCTGGTCGTTCATGGCATCCACCATGTCGGCCAGTCCCTGCGCCCAGGGCTCGCTCGCCCCGAAGCGCAGCTCGGACGCCTTGTAGTCCGTGCTGTTGACGGTCTTGAGCCCGACCGGACGGTTCAGGACCTCGGAGACGACCCGCGCCATGTCCTCGGGGGTCAGGCCGTCGGGTCCGACCAGGGGGACGTCCTCCTGCCCGGTCCACGATCCGTCGAGCAGGAGCCGGGCGGCCGTGGCGGCGACGTCGCGGGTGGCACACGTGCGCAGGACGCGGTCCTGCGCCAGCGCAAGGAAGAACACTCCCGCGTCGCGGATCGACGCGGCCTGGCCCAGCAGGTTCTCCATCAGGAACGGCGGGCACAGGGCCCGGTAGTGCACGCCCGTGGCCGCGATCGCCTCGTCCAGGGCGAGCGACGCCGAGACCTGTCCGGCGTTCTTCGCCACGCCACGGCCCAAGGTCGAGACGTTGACGACCCGCTTGAGGCCCTGGCGCCCGATCACCTCGCGCAGGGGGTCGGTGAAGTCACGGAAGTGGCCCTCGACGCTGTCGGCCTGTCGTGTCGGCGGCACCAGCCAGAACAGACGGTCGGCACCCGCGCACGCCTCGTGCAGCACCGCGGGGTCGGCGTGCGATCCCCGTATGACCTCCGCCCGTTCACGCACACGCGGGGAGAGGCGGGCGGGGTCGCGGGCGATCACTCGGATCGGTCCCGTGGTGTCCGGGGCGTCGAGGAGGTGGTCAAGGACCTGCCGGCCGATCTGGCCGGTCGGGGTGGTGACGACGATCATGAGCTGCTCCCAGGTGGATGCCGTGGCTGATGTCGTCGAGCCTGCTGGGTGCCGGTCCGGAACTGAAGGACCGGTCCGATCCCGCTTGTTACCCTCACGGCAATACCGAAGCAGAGAGGGAGGGAGCGCGTGGAGTCCCGCCCGCTGCGCTACTTCGTCGCCGTCGCCGACGAGCTCAACTTCGCCCGTGCCGCCGAGCGGTTGGGCATCTCCTCACCGCCCCTGTCCCGCGCGATCCGCCAGTTGGAGTCGGACCTGGGCGTCACCCTTTTCGAGCGGACCACCCACAGCGTGGCGCTGACCCCGGCCGGAAGAGTGCTCCTCACGGAGGCGAGGATCGCCCTCGACGCCCTGCAGGCCGCCGGCCGGCGGGCCCAGCGCGCGGCCGCACCGGACCCGAAGCTGGTCCTGGCCGTCAAGGCCGACGGCGACGCGGGGCTCCTCGAGCCGATCCTGGCGCGCTACACGGGTGAACCGGCATCCGTGCCGGTGGCCGTCCGGCTGTGCGGCCGGTACGAACACCCTCGGCTCCTGCGCCAGGGGGAAGCCGATGCGGCCCTGCTCCACGAGCCCTTCGACCGCACCGGCCTGGACAGCGAGGCGCTGACCTCCGAACCGCGCGTCGCGGCCCTCGCCGCCACCCACCCGCTCGCCGCCAGGGACCGCCTGACCCTTGCGGACCTCGGTATGCGCCCCGACGATCTGCACCGGCGCCCCACCGAAAGCCCCGACGGGAGCCCCGGCAGGAGCCCCGGCGGGACCCGTGGGGAGAGCCCCGGGGAGGGCCGCGACCTCGCCCAACTGCTCACGCTCGTGGCCCTGGGCGGCCCCACTCCCCTGCTGCCCGCCTCCGTGGCGGCGCGCTACCCCCGCCCGGGCGTCGTCTTCCGGCTGGTCCCGGACGCTCCGCCCGCGGTCCTCGCCATCGCCTGGCCGCAGCAGTCCCGTTCCACGGCCACGGCGGCACTCGTCCGAGCCGCCGTGGCCGCGGCCGAAGCCGCGCAGGAACGGTAGGCGAGTCCGGCGCTTTACGTGCCGTGATCGCGACGTCAGAGTAAAGGCGCCCCGACACCTGGCAGTTCGCCCGACAGAAAGCCGAGACCATGGCCCTCGACCTCCCCGCCCTGCGGGCCCACTTCCCTTCCCTCGACAGCGGCCTCGCCTTCTTCGACGGTCCTGCCGGAACGCAGACCCCTCGTTCCGTCGCCGACGCCATCGCCGCGACGCTGACAAGCCCGCTGTCCAACCGGGGCACCGTCGACCCGTCCGCGCGCAACGCCGAGCGCACCGTCACGGACTTCCGCGCCGCGTACGCCGACCTGCTGCACGTACCCGCGAGCGGCATCGTCCACGGGCGCAGCGCCACGCAGCTCACGTACGACTTCTCCCACCACCTGGCCAAGGACTGGAACGCGGGCGACGAGATCGTCCTCAGCCGCCTGGAACACGACTCCAACGTCCGCCCCTGGATACAGGCCGCCCGGCGCGCCGGAGTGACGGTCCGTTGGATCGAGATCGACGCCGACACCACGGAGCTCGACCTCGCCTCGTACGAGCGAGCCCTGTCGCCGCGCACCCGCCTTGTCGCGGTCACGGCGGCCTCCAACGTCCTCGGCACCAAGCCGCCCGTCCGCGCCCTCGCCGACCTCGCCCATGACGTCGGCGCCCTGATGTACGTGGACGGCGTCCACTACGCCTCGCACCACCTCGTGGACGTACCCGCCCTGGGAGCCGACCTCTTCGTCTGCTCGCCGTACAAGCTCCTCGGGCCGCACTGCGGGGTACTTGCGGCGGCGCCCGAGTTCCTCGCGACCGTGCGCCCGGACAAGCTCCTGCCGTCGCCCGACACCGTGCCGGAGCGCTTCGAGTTCGGCACGCTCCCCTACGAGACCCTGGCGGGCGCCACGGCGGCCGTCGACTTCCTCGCCTCGCTGGACCCGGGGACGGGCGCCTCGCGCAGGGAGCGTCTTGCGCGGTCGCTGGGCTCCGTGCACGAGCACGAGCAGTCGCTGCGGGCGAGACTGCAGGAGGGCTTGCGGGCCTTCGGCGACGCGCTCACCCTCCACTCGAAGGCGCCCGACCGCACTCCGACGCTCCTGATGACCCTCGAAGGCCGCGACGCACGCGACGCCCAGGCCCACCTGGCCGCGCGCGACGTGGTGGCCGTGGCCGGGTCGTTCTACGCGTACGAGCCGTTCACCGCGCTGAAGCTCGAGGATCCGGCGCTGCGGGTGGGGCTTGCGCCGTACAACACCGCCGATGACGTGGACCGGCTCCTGGAGGGTCTCGGCGCCTTTCTCTGACCTGACTCAGCGCCTTTCTCCGACCTGAGGGGACAGGGCTGAGCCTCGGGGCTCAGCCGGGCAGCCCCCAGAAAGGCAGCTCGGCGGCGGCCAGAACGGCCGACCGCATGCGTTGACAGGTGCACCACGCGCTCCTACGGTGCCCCACCCCACCTGAAATGTGTTGTCACCGCCAGGGCATCGACTCCCCCCACTCCCCCTGGAGGACACCGTGTCATCCACCCGACCCCATCCGTCCCGGGCGCTCGGCGTCCTGGTGGCCGCGGCCACCGCCGCCTCGCTCTGCGCGGCCGCCCCCACGGCCGACGCGGCCGCCGACGCCCAGCCGGGCACCCCCGACCCGGGCACCGTCACGACCCTCGTCAGCGGCACTGACGTCCCCTGGGGCGTGGCGCTGCTGCCGGACGGCTCGGGGATCTACACCGAGCGCAACACCTTCAACGTCTTCCGCCTGACCAAATCCGGCCAGCGGACGCTGCTCGGCAAGGTGCCCAACTCCCAGACCACGGGCCTCGAAGGCGGCCTGATGGGCCTGGAGATCTCGCCGACGTTCGCCACCGACCACTACCTGTACTTCCTGCACACCTCGACCGACGGCAACCGCATCGCCCGCATGACCCTGGAGAACAACACCCTCAGCGGCTATACGGTGCTGCTCCGCGGCATGGCCAAGAACCGCGCCCACAACGGCGGACGCCTGCGCTTCGGCCCCGACGGCAAGCTGTACGCCACCATGGGCGACGCGCAGAACAGCGCCCTGGCGCAGAACCGGAACTCCCTCAACGGCAAGATCCTGCGCATCAACCCGGACGGCTCGATCCCGTCGGACAACCCGTTCGGCAACGCTGTGTGGTCCCTCGGCCACCGCAACCCCCAAGGCCTGGACTTCGACTCCCAGGGCCGGCTGTGGCAGTCGGAGTTCGGCAACAACGTCATGGACGAGGTCAACCTGGTCCAGAAGGGCGGCAACTACGGCTGGCCCAACTGCGAGGGGACGAGCGGCAGTTGCTCCGGCTTCATCCCGCCGAAGAAGACCTGGCCGGTGGCCTCCGGCTCGCCCAGCGGCCTGACCATCATCAACGACCACGTCTTCGTGGCCACCACCCGGGGCCAGCGGGTGTACCGGATGCGCATCGACGCCAACGCCAACCTGGTGGAGGACAGGACGTACTTCCAAGGCACGTACGGCCGACTGCGCACGGTGGAGGTGGACGGCGACGGCGACATCTGGCTGACCACGTCCGACGACCGGGACAACGCCCCGGGCGACGACCGCGTCCTGCTGGTCGACGTCGTGTATTCGGGCAGCGGCCACGGCTCCCCCGCCGCACGACGGTAGGCACCCCGCGGGAGCCTGACCGCGTCGGCACACACAACACACGCGATACACGCACACACGCACCTGGCCTGGCGCGGCAGCCGTTGCCGTTGGCTGCCGCGCCAGGCTCGCAGGGACGGCGGAACGCCGGGCGCGTCAGCCGCGTACCGGAGCGACAGTGATCGGCGGCAGGGCCCGCAGGCAGGACGTGTCTCCCGGTGCGCCAGTGCGGATGAAGTGCGTGGAGACGCCGAAGGCGCAGCGGCTCAGCTCGAGCTCGGGCACGTGTCCCATGTTGCGGACCGAGAAGAACCGGCTGTCGCGGAACTGCCGGGCCGCCTTCCTTCCGTTCGTGTCGGGCGTGTTGGCGTCCAGGTCGCCCGAGAGCACGAGGACCGGGACGTCGGGCAGCGTGAGCTTCGTGGGCTGGGGGCCGGGGGTGTTCTTGCGCGGCCAGCCGATGCAGGTGTCGCCGCCGTCCATGGTCCCCTCGGTGAAGCCCTTCGTGCTGAACGCCCCGTGCTCACCGGGGCGCACGGCCGCGAGCGCGGCGCGGTACTGCCGCCACCGCTCGGCCGGCGGCGCGTCCTTCGACCAGGCCTTGCGGTAGTCGTTGCAGGTGACCGCGATGTACGGCGCCTGGTCGACCTTGCTGCCCGTCTTCCCCTCCTCCTGGACCAGCTTGCGCAGCGGCGCGGCGTCGCCCTTGACGAAGCGGTTCAGGGCGCGGGGCAGCTGCCCGAGCAGCGAGGGCTTGTCCGGCTTGAAGCCGACGCCGCTGCTGGCCGCCTCGAACAGCAGGTTGGCGAGCTTGTCCTCGCCGAACCGCTTCTCGTACACGCCGTGTCCCGTGGTGATCGACACCGTGAGGGGCCGGTCCCGCAGCCGTGCCGCCGTAGTGGCCAGGTCCTTCACGGCTTGCTTCCCGTCGCAGGCGACCGGGACGCTGCGCTCGCACACGCGGCGCAGGGACTGCGAGACCGCCTGGGCGCTGGGCCGCGCCAGCGGGTCGAACTTGAGGGGGTAGGCGCCGGACAGCACGAGGGAGCGCACGTGCTCGGGGTGGCGGGCGGCGTACACCGGCATCAGGTACGTGCCGTACGACAGGCCGTACAAACTGAGTTTGCGCACGCCGAGCCGGGCGCGGATCGCATCGATGTCGTCGGCGGTGGCCGCCGAGGTGTAGCCCGCGACCTTGGGCCCGAGGTTCTTCGCGCACCGCTGCACCGCGGCCCGCTGCTGGGCGCGCGTGCCGAACCGGTACGCGGCGTCGGTCACACCGCACGGGATGCGCTGCGACCTTCCGGTGCCGCGCGGGTCCACGAGCAGCAGGTCGTGGTCCTTCAGGAGCTTGCTCATGCCCCAGGCGAACGGCTCCGCCTTGTCGATGGCGACTTCGCCGGGGCCGCCCGGATTGACGGCGACGGTGCCCTTGGCCGGGCCGGGCGCGCGGTGGCGTACCACCGCGTAACTCACCTTGACCTCGCCCAGCTCCGGCTTGCCCGCCACCAGCGGGCGGGCGATCGAGCCGCAGTCGACCCGGTGCCCTTCGACGGTCGGACACCAGGCGGGGCCCGCCGTGGCGCCGCCCACCGGCGCGGCGGCGGCCGTCGCCGTCGCCGGTAGCACCGAAGCCAGCACCGCCAGCATGCTCACCGTCAGCCCCGCGCGCCGCGCCGTGCTTTTGTACGTCATCGCCCTCTCCTCTGCCTCGGGCCCCTCGACCCCCGTGCGGCCCCGGTGTTTCCCGGGGCGCGGACGCAACGTTGCCGCGCGCACTTCACAGCGACGGCAGAGCAACGGCAAAAGCACGTAAGAAGCGACAACCCTTGACGGGTCCCCGTCAAGCAGCATGGTCTAGGCCAATGGGTCGGCCTCGGCGCCGGGCCGACTCGCCCCTCATCCCCCCACCTCAGAGGGAGCAGTGATGAACACCAAGCGGAAGCTGGCCGCCGGCCTGGGTGCGGCGTGTGCGCCCCTCCTGGTCCTCGCGTCGGTCACACCGGCCGGCGCGCACGGCTACATCAACTCGCCGCCGAGCCGTCAGGCGCAGTGCGCGGCGGGCACCGTCCCGTGCGGCGAGATCAAGTGGGAGCCGCAGAGCGTCGAGGGCCCCAAGGGCCTCAGGAGCTGCAGCGGAGGCAACGCGCGGTTCCGTGAACTGGACGACGACAGCAGGGGCTGGAAGGTCTCCGACGTCAATCGCTCGCAGCAGTTCACCTGGCGTCTGACGGCCCCGCACCGCACCAGCACCTGGCAGTACTTCGTCGACGGACAGAAGATCAAGGAGATCAACGACGGCGGCGCCCAGCCGCCCACGACCGTGACGCACACCGTCGACTTCGGCGGCATCACCGGCCGGCACAAGGTGCTCGCGGTGTGGAACATCTACGACACCGCGAACGCCTTCTACGTCTGCGTCGACGTCAACATCAGGGGCTGACGCGGCACCACGGCCCCGCACGGGGCCCGGTCGGCCCGCCCACCCGCCGCCTGTGCGGGGCTCCGCTCGGGACGGAGCAGGGCGGGCCGACCCGGGCCGCACTCCCCGCACTCCCCGCACTCCCCGCACTCCCCGACACGAGCCTCTCCCCTCGCCCCTCGCCTTCGACATGGCTACGTCACCCTCAACACCACCCGCCGGCCGTGCAGTTCACCGGCCTCCAGCATGCGGTGGACCTCGGCGGTGGCGCTCAGCGGCAGCGTGAGCACCTCGCGCGACCGCAGTCGGCCGTCGGCGAGCAGGCCGTTGACGTGCTCGGCCGCCGCCGCGAGCTCCGCCACCGTGGCCCGGGTGATGGCAAAGCCGACGACGGACCCGTCCCGCACGTACAGCTCCCCCGCGGGCAGCGTCGGCGTGGTGTGCAGCCCCGCGAGCAGCACGATCCGGCCGCGCCAGGCCAGCAGGCCGACCGCGCAGGACAGGTCGTTGACTCCGGCCGCGTCCAGGTAGAGGTCGACCCCGCCGGGGCAGGCACGGGACAGCCGGTCCGTGAGGTCCTCGGCCGTGCGGTCCACCACGGTGTCGGCGCCGAGCTCGCGGCAGTACGCCTCGTCGCGGGGGTGGGCGACGGCCACGACGCGGGCGCCTGCCGCCGCCGCGACGACGACCGCCGCGGCGCCGACGTTGCCCGCCGCGCCGATCACCACGACGGTCGCCCCGGGCCGCAGCCCGCCGTGCGTGACCAGGCCCAAGTAGGCGGTCGCGGCGGGGTGCAGCAGAGTCACCGCCGTGGCGGGGCCGACGCCGTCCGGCAGCCGGTAGAGCCGCTCCGCCGGGACGCACACCCGCTCGGCCGCCGCGCCCTGACGCCCGCCGTGCCCCAGGCTGTTGCACCACACCCGCTCCCCCACCGCGAACCCCGCCACCGCGTCGCCGACAGTGGCCACCCGGCCGACGAGGTCGCGCCCGACCACGAAGGGAAACTCCACGGGTGGGTCCACGGCACCGGCCCGGACGAAGGTGTCCACGTGATTGGCGGTCGTCACCTCGACGTCCACGACGACGTCGTACGCGCCCGGCCGTGGCGGGGGCAGTTCGCCGCACCGGATGGAACCCGCGGGACCGCATTCGTCGATGTACGCAGCACGCATGCCCGACATTCTGCCGGGCAGCCCAGTCCGTGCACCGCGGGGGACGTGGCGGATGCCGCAGGGTACGTTGCCCACCATGTCCATACCGCCGCAGCAGCCGCCGAATCCCTATCAGCAGAACCCGTATACGCAGCCTCAGCCCCCTCAGGCAGCGGTGCCTCCGCAACCGAGTCCGCAGCCCTACCCCTACGGGCAGCCCCCGGCCCCGCCGGCCCCGCCCGGTGCGCCTCCGGGCGTCCCGCGGGCGGGCACGTCGGGATGGCTGTGGGGTCTTGGAGGCGCGGTGGTCGCCTCCGCAGTGTGGGCGGGGGTGCTCTTCGGCACGGGCGCGCTCGGGGGCGACGACGCCGAGGCCGATCTCGCCGGCTACCGGTTCCAGCGGAATCTGTGCGACGCCGTCACCATCAAGGCGTTCAAGGAGCGCTACGAGTCCCGGGACACCGCGAGCCCGAACACGCACTACGCCTCGCGGCAGCGGGGACTCGACGCGGGCAACTGCAGCTACAGCCTCAAGGACCGCGACGCGGGCACGACCGACTACTCCAGCATCTTCGTGAACAGCACCGCGCAGTGGCACAAGAAGACCAGCCCCAAGGGCGAGTTCGCCTCCCTGTACAAGGGGTTCGAGGACCGGTCGCAGGACACGTACTCCTACCGGACCAAGGCGGTCGGCGGCATCGGGGACGAGGCCTACCTCGTCACCGAGAGACGCGGCACGAGCGGCGACAAGGACCTCTCCAGCATGACGCTCGGCGTGCGGGACGGCTGGTTCACGTTCGAGTTGCAGTGGAGCTTCTACGGCACCTCGTCGACCGGTGCCGTCAAGCCGCCGTCCGAGGGGGAGGCCGAGGACATGCTCACCTCCGACACGCGGGACGCCCTGGCCGCGCTCAAGAAGGCGTGACGCGCCCACGGGACGAGCCGAGCGGCGCGGCGGACCACCGGGCGACGACGGGACCGACGCGCCGCGCCGGTCGTACCCGATGTCCTGAACCCGCCGCGCCGCCGGCTCACTTGTCGGTCAGCTCGTGACGACGTTGTGCGCAGGGATGATCTGCGGTTCGGCGTCGGCGTGGCCCAGGTCGGCGAGGATCGGCTGGAGCACCTTCGAGAAGCTCTCCAGCGCTTCCTCGGACTCCCACACGTCGACGACCCGCCAGCCGTCGCTGGTCGGTCCGGCCGCGTGGGCGATGAGCCCGGGTGCGGGAACGTCGGCGAGCGAGGTGAACTCGCCGCCGTCGGTGAGACGGCTGATGACGGCGTCGTAGAGCTCCTGTCCGACGCCGGACATCTCGAACGTGACGATGATGGCCATGTGGTCCCCCCACTGTTCGCTCACGGTGTGGCGCGATCGCACCGGTCGGTGCGACCCCCCTTATGCCTACCTGGCCGCCGTCCGCGCGTCGACGGTCGGCGAGGGCCGGGCGTGGGGAGCTGAGGCATGGCGGGGGCGCCCGCGCCCTTGGTGGCGCCGCAAGCACCCCGGCGCACGCCGCGCGGTAGTCGGCGCGTCAGCGCGGCGGGCCGACGGTGATCTGGCCGTAGCGGTCGGCGGCCTCGGCCAGGAGCTCGGGGGTGATCTCGAAGTCGGCCGGACGGGGCCCGGAGCGGTCGCGGCCCGCGTGCCGGAACATGCCCTCGATGCCGGCGGGCGTGCACATCATCAGCAGGTCGGCGCGCTCGGACGTGATGCGGTACGCGTGCGGGACGCCGCGCGGCAGATACACGATGCCGCCCTCCCCCAGCTCGTACTCCTCCTCCCCGTACCAGACCAGGGCCGAGCCGCTGAGCAGGAGGAACACCTCGTCCTCGCGGGTGTGCAGATGGAACGGCGGGGCCTCGCCCTTCTCGACGTCGAACCGGCCGACGGTCAGCTGACCGTCGGTGGCGGCGCCGTCGAGCAGCAGGGACAGGGTGCTGCCGGACAGCCACTCCAACCGCTGGTGCTGGTCCCCCTGGGCCAGGTACGCCATGCTCATGGGTTTCCCCTCCGGATCGCCTCACCATCGCCTCACCGTGCAGCTGGAGCCAACGCTACGTCAGTTCCCCTTCATCCAGGCGTAGTTCACGGTTCTTGCCCTCTGGGCGCTACTCGGTGCGCAGTGCCGTGGCCGTACGGGTTCTCGCGGCCCAGGTGGCGGGGAGCAGTGCGCCGAGTGCGGCGATCGCGATGCCGGACAGGGCCAGGAGCGCCAGCTGCGGTGCGGCGTACACCTCGAGGACCGACGGGGGCAGGTTGGTGCCCGCGGCGTGGCCCATCTTCGGGAGGACGAAGCGGTGCAGGGCGTAGCCGGTCGGTACGCCGATCAGGCCGCCGAGCACGCCGATTCCGGCCACGGAGGCGAGTACGAGGCTCACGGTCTGCCGCGGCGACATGCCGAGCGCCTTGCAGACGCCCAGGTCGTGGACGCGCTCGCGGGTGTCCAGGACGACGGAGTTGAGGACGCCGAGGCCCGCCACGGAGACCAGCATGAGCGTGAGCAGTGCCGCCATCGCGTCCAGGACGAGGATCATGTTGTCCTGTTGCGAGGGCGCGTTGGCCATCGCGTCGCCGCCGAGCGGCTGCAGTGCCTCGGCGAGCTCGCCGGCGTACGCGGCCGGGGAGATCCCCGGTTCCACCTCGATCTGGAAGACCTCGGGCTGTGCCGCGGCGAAGGTGTCGAGGTCCGCGTGGATCGACAGGCCGTCGTCGGAGGTGTCGAAGGCCTCGCCCACGATCCGCAGGGTCTGCGTGTCCTTCCCGAGGGTCACGCGGACCGTGTCGCCGATCCTGGTGCCGGTCCTTTCCAGGAAACCTGTGGGCACGACGGCCTGTCCGGCACCGGTGAGCCAGTGCCCCGAGATCATCTCGTAGCTGCCGGAGCGTGCGTCGCCCTGGTAGAGGCTGGCTCTGACCGGCTTGGAGAGGCCGGTCACGGTGGCGTCCTTCCTGGCCATGCCGTAGTACGTGGCGGTGCCGTTCTGGGCCTCGATGGCGGCGCGGACCTTCGCCGGGTCGGCGGACCGGGGCCGCCCGCCGGCTTCGCCGGGGCGCGGTCCGCCGGGCGCGCCGTCCGGGATGCCGCTGATGGCCGTGACGGCGGCGCGCTCCTCGGGGTCCGACGCGTCGCCGACCGCGTTCAGGGACGAGGTGAGGCCCAGTGCGAAGGTCGCCGCGACCGTGCCGAAGACCACCGCGAGCAGCATGGCGGCGGTACGGACCGGGTGCGTGAAGGGGCTGGCGAGCCCATAGGTCACCGCCCTGGGCAGCGGCAGCCGTCCCAGCGAGCGGTGTGCCCACTGGCCGCGTCCGGTGCGGGGCGCCCGGCCGACCGCGATGGCCTCGACGGTGCGCAGCCGCCCGGCCCGCAGCGCGGGCACCAGCGCCGCGATCGCGACGACGAGCAGCGCCGCGGCGGGCACGACGAGGTCCACCCACCAGGCGACGGCCAGGGACGGGCTGCCGTAGACCTGCTCGGTGTCCTTCAGCAGCGGCACAGCGAGGAGATTGCCGAGGACGGTCCCGAGTGCCACGCCGATGCCTGCGGGGATCAGTGCCTGGGCCACGTAGGCCCGCACGACGTCGCGCGGTGTGCAGCCGATGGCTTTGAGGATGCCGATCCGGCGCAGGCTGTTGCCGACCACGCCGCTGATCACGCTGCTGACGATGATCACGGACATGACGATGCCGAGCACGCCGAAGGCGACCAGGAAGGGGATCGTCACGGCGGTGCCCTGGTCGGCGGCGCGTTTGGTGTCCAGATAGGACTGGGTGGCAAGGAGTGCCCCGGACGGCACGGCCGCGGTGAGGGTTTTCCGGTCGGCGGTGATCTGTCGGGGCGTGCCCGCGGAGTCGAAGCGGTAGAGCATCTGGCTCGTGACGGGGCCGGCTTTCGAGGCCAGTGCGCCGACCTGGTCCGGGGTCGCCCAGGCGTCGGCACTCTGGCCGGCCGACACCGCGAAGCCGACGATCTTCAGGGGCGGGCTGTCCGGCGCGTCCGAAGCCTTCAGTGTGGTGTCGAGTTCGAGCATGGGTCCGGCGAACGACGCGGACAGGACGACCTCGCCCGGCTTCGCCGCCCACCGCCCGGACTTGAGGTCCAGGTCGTCCACGTCGCCGTGCGGGTCGGACCGGCCGACCAGGGTCAGCGTGGGCAGATGTCCGCCGCGTGCGTCCACGGGGCGGATCGTCGTGGCCGGGAAGGGCCCCGCGCTCGCGGTGACGCCGGCGAGCTCCCCGGTGCCCTTCAGCTGTGCCGTGCTCGTCCTGGCCGGATCGAACTGGGCGGTGAGGTGCGCGCCGCGCTGCCGGGCGAAGGCGTGGTCGAACGGCGCGTCCGACGCGACGATGAGCGCCCCAGCGACCACGGCGGAGGCGACCGCCATCATGGTGGCCAGGGCGATCACCACGGTCTGCACGCGCCGTCGGCCGACGCCGGACCGCACCACCCGGCCGAGCCCGCCGGTACCGAAGACGCTCATCGGACGGCCTCCGCCCGGGAGTCGTGTGCGAGGTGGCCGTCGACAAGCTGGATCGTGCGGCTCGCGCAGGCCTCCGCCAGGGCGAGGTCATGTGTGACCAGGACGATGGTCTGGCCGCCTCGGTGCAGATCGACCAGCAGCTCCCGTACGTCGAGGCCCGAAGCCGTGTCGAGCGCGCCCGTCGGCTCGTCGGCGAGCAGCAGCGCGGGCCGGTTCACCAGCGCACGGGCGACCGCGACCCGCTGGCGTTCGCCGCCGGACAGCCGCCCCGGATAGGCGCGGGCGTGTCGGCCGATCCCCAGTACGTCCATGAGCTCTGCCGCACGGGCCGCGGCCTTGCGCCTGGGGGTGCCGGTCAGTTGGGCGGGGAGCTGGATGTTGTCGGCGACGGTCAGGTCGTCGAGGAGGTTGAAGAACTGGAAGACCATGCCGATCCGCTCGCGACGGAATCGCGCCGACGCGTGCTCGTGCAGCTGGTCGACGCGCCGCCCGGCCACGGTCACGGCGCCGTCGCTCGGCTTGTCCAGGCCGGCGACGAGGTTCAGCAGGGTGGACTTGCCGCTGCCGGACGGACCGGTGACGGCGAGCGCTTCGCCCTGAGCGACGCGGAGGTCGATCGGGCCGAGTGCGGGGGCGCCGACGCTGCCGTAGCGCTTGGTCACACCCTCCAGTTGGATCACCTGGGTCATGGGAGCATCCGTCCTTCGCATCAGGGCTTCTCGGCCGGTGGCAGGCTTCAGCGAAGGTAGGCGCGGCGTCCGTCGGCCGCGTCGGCCACGGCAACGACTTCGGGCCCTTCCCGCGGAGGACCGGGCCGCGGGGTCCTCCGCGCGACGTACTCCTGAGGGACAGGACCCTCAGCTCTCCCGCTGATGTGGGCTGGAGAGGGCAGGCCGCACAATGAGCCGGTGAATGCGGTGATTTCGGAGCTCCGGCGCGGATGGCGTCAGCTGCTGCACGACGTGCTGCATACGGAAGGGAAACCTCCCCTTCCTTCGCGCAGGGCGCTGCGCGTCGACGGGGCGCTTGCGGTGGTGCTGACCGGCGTCAGCTTGTTCGTGGCGATGCGCTATCCCGACAGCGGGCCGGTCAAGGTCGGTCAGGACGTGCCGATGCCGCCCGAGCCCCCTGCGCCCGGCCACCACGCGGTGGTCGAGGAGCCGTCGCTCGTCTGGCCGTTCGTCATGCTCTCGGCCCTCCCGCTTGCGGCCCGGCGCCGCTGGCCGCTGGCCGTGTTCGCGGTGGTGCTCGGCGCGACGCTCGTCATGGTCGACGACGCCACCTGGATGAACGTGGTGACCTGCGTCATCGGGGCCTACAGCGCCGTCGTCCACAGCCGCCACCGGATACGGGCGACGACCGGGCTCGCCGTCGCTTCCGTGCTTGCGGGCGTCGCGTTCCGCGAGACGGAACCCATCCTTCCCGGCTGGTCGAGCCCGGCGGTCGTGTTGCTGGTCACCGGGGTGCTCGCCACCCTGATCCGCTTCTGGCAGCGGCAGTTGGCGGTGAGCCGGGACCGGTACCGGCAGCTCCAGAGGGAGCAGGAGGACAGCACGCGCCGTGCCGTCGCCGAGGAGCGGTCCCGCATCGCCGCGGAGCTGCACGACGTCGTGACCCACAATGTGAGCGTGATGGTCATCCAAGCGGGTGCGGCGCGCAAGGTGATGGACGCGGCGCCCGATCAGTCGAAGGCGGCGCTGCTCGCGGTCGAGGCCGGCGGGCGGGCCGCCATGGCCGAGCTGCGCCATGTGATGGGGCTGCTCGCCGCCCCGGACCACGAGAGCCCCGACGGCCTGGAGCCCCAGCCCGGCCTCGGGCAGCTCGACGCCCTGGTCGAGCGGGTGCGTGCTGCCGGGACATCGGTGCGTTGCGCCGTGTCGCTGCCGCCGGACCCGCCGCCACCCGGCGTCGACCTCGCCGCCTACCGGGTCGTCCAGGAGGCGCTCACCAACACGATCAAGCACGCGCCCGGCGCCGACGCCTCCGTCACGGTCCGCTGCTCCGAGGACGCGCTGGAGATCGAGGTCACCGACACCGGCGGCAGCGCGCGGGACTCCGTGCCCGCGGACGGCAGCGGCCGGGGACTCATCGGGCTGCGCGAGCGCCTCGCGGTCTACGGCGGCGAGCTGACGGCCGGGCCGACCCTCACCGGAGGCTTCCAGGTCACGGCCCGAGTCCCCTGGCGGACCGCGTGAGCCGACCGCCCCTGCGGGTTCTCATCGCCGACGACCAGGCCCTGGTGCGTACGGGCTTCGGGATGATCCTCGCCGCCGACGGGATCGAGGTGACGGCCGCGGCGGCCGACGGGAACGAGGCGGTCGCCGCGTGCCGCCGCACCCGGCCCGACGTCGTCCTCATGGACATCAGGATGCCCCGGATGGACGGGATCGAGGCGACCCGCCGCATCCTCACCGACCACGAGGCGGACGGCGTCAGAGTCATCATCCTGACCACCTACGACCTCGATCACTACGTCTACGCCGCGCTCACCGCCGGCGCCAGCGGGTTCCTGCTCAAGGACGTCACCCCCGAACACCTGGTGGCGGCCGTACGCCTGGTGCAGACCGGCGACGCGCTGCTCGCACCGGCCATCACCCGCCGGCTGATCGAGCGCTTCGCCCAGCGCGACGCGTCACACCCCGCACAACCCCCCGCCCTGCACCGCGACCTGTCCCACCTGACCCCACGCGAGCTGGAGGTGCTCCGCCTCCTCGCGACGGGCCTCACCAACACCGAACTCGCGGACCGCCTGCACCTCAGCCCGACCACGGTCAAGACCCACATCAGTCGCATCCTGCAGAAACTGGACCTGCGCGACCGCGTCCAGGCCGTGGTCCTCGCCTACGAAACGGGGCTGGTCTCCCCAGGAGGCGGCGGCTCCCCGAACGCGTCGTAGACCTATGTACGGAGAGCAGCCCGGTCAGCCGTCGACCGTGTCGGCGAGCGGCACGCGCAACGACGGCTGGAGCAGGTCCCCGTGGGCGCGGACCATGTCGTCGCACAGCTGCCAGATCCGTGCCACGGTCAGCGTGGCGGCGGTGGCCGGGTCGGTCATGGCCGCGTGCCGGATGTGCCGTGGCGCGTCGTCGAGGGCGGCGCGCACGACCAGGTCGTTCATGCTGAGGTACGTGCGGTTGAGGGCGGCGAGCTGCGGCGGCAGGGACCCGGCGCGGGTGGGCTGGACGCCGGACGCGTCGACGAGGCAGGGCACCTCGACGACACCGTGGGCCGGGAGGTTGTCGATCAGGCCGTGGTTGGGGACGTTCCCGTAGAGCGTGCGCGGGGTGCCGGTGACCATGCTGTGGATGACCTGCGGGGCGTACTCCATGGTGCCCTCGACGGCGAGCGGGGCGCCCTCGGCCAGGGCGTCGCGGGTCCGGTGGTAGGTGGCGACGTTCTCGTCGACCATGCCGAGGTAGGCGCCGACCGGCAGCCGCAGCCGGTCGACCTCGCTGTCGTGGTGCAGGTACCAGGGCACGTACTCGCAGGAGTGCTCGCTGGTCTCGGTGGGGTAGTAGCCGAGCCGTCGGTACATGTCGATGCGGACCCGGCGCCGCAACTGCGCGTCCTGGGCGATCAGTTCGTCGAGGCGCGGGTAGAGGTCGCTGCCGCGGTGCTCGAAGCGCAGCACCCAGGCCTGGTGGTTGACTCCGGCGGCCCGGTAGGTGATCTCGTCGTACGGGACGCCCACGAGGTCGGCCAGGTCCCGCATGGTCCAGTACACCGAGTGGCACAGGCCGACGACCCGCGTGAGGCCGGTGGCCCGGGTCAGGTACTGGATGTTCATGGCCATCGGGTTGGTGTAGTTGAGCAGCCAGGCGTCGGGGCAGAGCGCGGCGATGTCCTCGCCGAGCTGTTTGAGGAACGGGAAGGTGCGCAGGGCGCGGAAGATGCCGCCGACGCCGAGGGTGTCGGCGATGGTCTGGCGCAGTCCGTAGCGGGCGGGGACGGCGAAGTCGGTGCGGGTGGCCTCGGCCATGCCGATGTTCACGGTGTTGATGACGAAGTCGGCGCCGTGCAAGCAGGCGCGGCGGTCGGGGTGGGCGGTGATGCGGGCGTCGGCGCCGCGTTCCCGCGCGATGTAGCGGGCGGCGGCTTCGGCGGTGGCGAGCCGTTCGGCGTCGATGTCGTGCAGGGCGATACGGGCGCCCTTGAGCTCGGGGAAGGCGAAGAGGTCGGCGAGCAGGCCCTGGGTGAACTCCACGCTGCCGGCGCCGACGAAGGCGATCTGGGGACGGGTCATGGGACGGGCACTCCGAATCTCGGGGGCGGTCAGCTCTTGAGGCCGCTGGAGGTGACCGAGCGGATGAAGGCCTTCTGCGCGAGGAGGAACGCGATGAGGACCGGCACCACCGTGATCACATTGCCCGCCATCACCGCGGACCACCGGGTCTGGTGCTGCCCCTGGAACGTGGTCAGGCCCAGTTGCAGCGTGTACTGGGTGTCGTGGTTGATGGCGATCAGCGGCCAGGTCAGGTCGTTCCACGTGGTCAGGAACGTCAGCACGGCCACGGTGGCGAGGGCGGGACGGGCGAGGGGCAGCACGATCGCCCACAGCACCCGCAGCCGTGAACAGCCGTCGATCCAGGCGGCCTCCTCCAGCTCCCTCGGCAGGGACAGGAAGAACTGCCGCAGCAGGAACACCGCGAACGGCGTGACCAGCGACGGCACGATCAGCGCGCCGAGGGTGTCGATGAGCCCGAACTTCTTCATCACCAGGAAGGTGGGGATCATCGTCAGCTGGAACGGGACCGCCATCGTCGCCAGCATCAGGACGAGGAGCAGCCGCGAGCCGGCGAACCGCATCCGGGCGAACGCGTAGCCGCCGAGCGCGCCGAACACCAGGTTCGAGGCGACCGCGGCACCGGAGACGACGACCGAGTTGAGCAGCCACCGCGGGAACATGGCGTTGCCGAGGACGTACCGGTATCCGCCCAGGTCGACCCGGGACGGCCACAGGGCCGGCGGGAAGCGGTTGATCTCGGCGTTGCTCATGACCGAGCTGAGCAGGAGCCACAGCAGCGGCACCCCGAACAGCGCGGCCAGCGGTACGAGCAGCAGGTGCCAGGCGCTGAAGGGCAGGCGCGGGCGGCGCCGCGGGGCGGCGGGCGCCGCGGCCGGAGGGGAGGTGACGCGGGAGGGGCCACCGGTCGTGGTCGCGGTCATGGGGCGGCTGCTTTCGTACGAGGGGTGTGCTCGCGGCCGCGTACGACGCGCAGCGCGACGGTCACGACGAGCAGCGCCAGGGCGAGGACGCAGGCGGCCGCGGCGCCGTACCCGGCGGTGAACTCCTTGAAGGCCTGCTCCCAGATGAAGTAGACGATCACGGTGGTGGAGCCGAGGGGGCCGCCCCTGGTGGTGACGTAGACGAGGTCGAAGACCTGGAGCGCCTGGATGGTCTGCCACAGGAGCAGGAACACGCTGACCGGTGCGAGCGCGGGCAGCGTCACGTGCCGCAGGATGTGCAGCGGCCCCGCCCCGTCCAGGCGGGCGGCCTCGATGAGCGACTGCTGTACGTCCTGGAGGGCGGCCAGGTAGACGACGGTGCACAGGCCCGTGCCGCTCCACAGGGTGATGGCGACCAGGACGATCAGCGCCTGTGACGGGTCCGTGAGGAATCCTTGCGGTGAGATGCCCAGGTGGTGCAGGACGGAGTTGGCCGCGCCGAACTCCGGGTCGAGGATGAAGGAGAACAGCACGCCTTGTGCCGTGGCGGAGATGACGAACGGCACGAAGAACAGGGTGCGGTAGAGGCCGACGAAGCGGATGCGCCGGTCCAGGGCCAGGGCGAGGGCAAGGCCGATGGCGATGCTCAGCGGGACGTAGAGGACGGTGTAGACCGCGGTGTTCCGCACGGCCTGGTGGAAGTCGGGGTCCTGGCGCAGTGCGCGGTAGTTGTCCAGGCCCACCCAGCGGCTGGGGGTGACGAGGTCGTTGGCCTGGAAGGACAGCAGCAGCGACCAGACGATGGGCAGGATGCTCAGGCCGAGGATGACGAGGACCGCGGGAGAGACGAACGCCCAGGCGGTGGCGGTCTCTTTGCGGCGGCGCCGGCGCCGGGCGTGGGCTGCCGACCGGTCCGGAGGCAGGGTGAGCGGAGTGGGGAGTCGGGGCATGTCAGGTCCTCAACGCGGGATCCGCAGGGCGGCGTTGGACTTCTCGGCGCACGAGCGCACCGCGTCGGCGGGGCTCGCACGGCCGAGCAGCACGGAGACGATGGCCTGCCCCAGGGAGCGGGAGACGCGCGGGTAGGCGGGATGCACGGGGCGTACGCGTGCGGAGGTGACCGCTTCGGTGAACACCGTCAGGCCCGGGGTCGCGCTGGCGTGCTCGCGCCAGGCCGGGAGTTGTTCGCTGCGGCGGCTCAGCGGCAGGCTGCCCGCCCGCAGGTCCCAGCGGTTGTCCTGGGCGGGCTGGATCAGCCAGGTGACGAAGGTCCGCGCGGCCTGCGCGCGGGCCTCGCCGTTGTCGAAGAGCACCCAGGTGTCGGGGCCGGAGATGGTGACGGGGCGGCGGCTGAAGCTGGGCAGCGGGACGGTGTGGTAGGCGAGCCCGGCCTGCTTGAGGTCGGGCAGCTGCCAGGGCCCCGCGATCAGCATGCCCATGCGCCCGGCGAGGAAGACCTGGTTCATCTGCTCGCTGCCCGGCTTGGGATCGAGGTAGACGCTCTTGTGCCGCGCCAGGTCCTGGACGACCTCCAGGGCACGGACGCCCTCCTGTGCGAAGCCGATGCTCCGCCCGTCGTCGGCGATCACGTCGCCGCCCAGGTCCCACACCAGGGGCCACAGGCGCCACACGGTGTCCTCGTCCCCGGTGCCGGGCCAGCCGGTGCCGAACCGCCCCTTGGCCGCGTCGGTGAGACGGCGGGCGGTGTCGGTGAACTCCCGCCAGGTCCAGCCCGCCCGGGGCAGGCCGAGGCCGGCGTCGGCGAACAGCTTCTTGTTGCACACCACGGCCAGGCAGTCCAGGAGCGCGGGCGCCGCCCGGACCCGGCCGTTGACGGTGACGGCGTCCCTGGCGGGCGCCCAGTAGGTGTGCCAGGGGGTCGGGCCCTTGCGGACGTGGTCGGTCAGGTCGACGACCTTGGGGCTGCGGGCCACGCTGGCCAGGTCGGAGCCGAAGACGTAGGCGACGTCGGGGTAGGAACCGGCGGCGAGGGCCGCGGTGACCTTCTGGAGCATCGCGTCCGCGATGACGCCGCCGCCCAGGTCCACGCGGATGTCCGGATGCTGCCGCTGGAACGCGGCGACCAGGCTCTTGACGGCCTGTGCGGCGATGTCGGTCTGCCCGTGCCACAGCTGGAGGGTGACGCGCCCGTCGGGGCCGACCCCGTCGGCGGCCCCCGCGGCGCAGCCGAACGCCCCGGCACCGGCCGCGACGAGCGCCCCAGCACCCCCGGCCCGCAGCAGTCCGCGCCGCGACAGCAGATCGCGCGGGCCGGGCGCACCGGACGCACCGGACGCGCCGGGTACAGCCGTCATCGCTACCTCCCGAGGGATCGGGCGCCGCCCGCCGACCGTCGAGCCGTCGAGCCGTCGAGCCGTCGAGTCCGCAGGGAAGGTACGAGGGGATGGCCGGTGGGAGAAAGGGGCGTGAAGCGATGCGCGCCGGGTTCCGGCCGTCCGGAACCCGGCGCTTCCGCGGCGGGGTGGGTACCGCCGGGTGGTGCTACCGCACGGCGCGTGCGGCTGCTACGGCACTGCGAGCGGGGCCGTCACGGCTTGTCGAGCCGGACAGTCACTGCACTTCGAGCCCGACGACGATGCCGTCGAAGTCGTAGCTGTTGGTGTCCACGGCCAGCGGGCTGCGTCCACCGCCCTGGCTCGCCCACGGCGTGACGGCGGGGACGCTGTAGCGGCCCCGGTCCACCGTGCTGATGGAGAGCCGGAAGTCGACCAGGGTCGCGGTCGACGGCCAGCGGCGGGTGTCGAGGAAGATCCGGTACTTGTCGGGGTCGTAGCCGTTGTCGTCCGTGGCGAGCGGCGAGTCGCCGCCGCCCTCGCTCGCCCACGGGCTGTACTGCACCGGTCCGTAGTGGCCACTGCCGTCCATGGCCTGGGCGCCGATCCGGAAGTCCAGCTGGTTCAGCAGGTCTCCGGGAACGGTGCTGAGGTCGATGAGGGCGGCGTCCGGGTCGTAGCCGTTGGCGTCGCCGGCCCAGGGTGAGCTGCTGTTGCCGAACTTCACGTTCTTGGTGAACTGCTCGGCGCCGAACTGCGACGTACCCCCCGCGTCGGCCAGTTGGATCCCCACCCTGAAGGTGGGCAGATCCGCGGCGTGTGCGGGCAGGGCGCCCGAGAACAACGATGCCGCGGCCGCGACTGCGACCGCGGCGGACAGGACACCAGCTCGTCTTCGCACGGTGAAAATCCTCCCCTGTGGGCCCACCTTGATGCGGGCGCCATCACCGTATGAACGACACATCCATCACACCAGCTGGACTTTCCAGCCACATCTCTCCACAACTCACACACGAATCACACGACCTCGACCGATCACCAGGCCGGTTTCAACAATCACCCCACGGACGATCTTGAAGTTTTCGGCTGAATCACAGCTCAGTCACAGCGGATTCGGGCGGCGGCGCCCGGGGTGGCTAGTCGCCACCACCGCCGCCGTCACCGCCCCCGCTGTCACCCCCGCCGCCGTCTCCGCCGTCGCCACCGTCCGCGCCCCAGCCGTCGCCGCCACCGCCGCCGGGCTCGTTGTCGTCGCCGCCCTGCCCGAGGTTGCTGAACCAGGGACGGTCCCAGCTGTCGTCCGGACCGACCGAGTCGCCCGCTCTCGCCGACGACCGCTCCATCCGGAACCGGGCCAGGCCCGTCGCGTCCCCGAGCCCGAAGGCGACGGCGAAGACCTGCGCCATCACGGCATCCAGCGGGTCCGCGCCCTCGTACCGCACCGGGGCGAGCGGCAGCAGCACCGTGCCCGGTTCGAGCACCGGCCGGCGCGGGGGACGTGTCATCAGTGCGACGCGCCGGTCGTCACGCAGCAGCCAGGAGCTCACCGCGTTCTCGCGCCGCAGCTCCCAGCGCTGCCCGGGCATTCGCACCTCCACGGAACTCTTGGACTTGCGCAGCTTCTTCGTGAGGGCGAGCTCCGCCGTCGCCTCGCCGACCGTCACCCACAGGCCCTTGGACGGTCCGCCGACATCGCCGACGAAGCCGTGCGGCGCCCGGATCCGTACGACAGGGGCGCCCGGGCCCCAGACGTCCACGCGCACCAGGCGCCGGTCCACGGCGACGGTGACCGGTCCGGCGGGCCCCGGCGCGCTGCGCCGCGCGATCCACAGCGGTACGCCCTCGGCTCGGGCCTGCTCCGCGAGGGCGGTCACCCGGTCGGGCCCGCCGCTCTGCCGTACCGCCAACTCCCCCAACGCGCGGGCGAATGCGGCGGCCTGCCGCACCTTCACCACCGTGGCGGTGCCGGTGACGCGGGTCACCGGGACGACTCCCGGCCCCTCCGCGAGGCGCTCCAGCGACCGCTCCGCCCCGCCGCCCCCGAGCCAGCACCCGCGCTGGAAGGCCTCGGCCATGGCGCCGAGGTTCAGCTCGCTCAGCGGCGTGGTCCTGCCGCCCCTCCGCAGCCGGTCCTCGGTCAGTTCCACGGTCCGCGCCAACGGATTCCACGACCGCTCGCCATAGAGCACCTGGCTCACGCCTCCCCCATACCTGCTGCTTACGCCACCGATTGAGCAGGTCCCACTCTCACACAGCGCGTCCCGTCAGGCCCTGGCGGCCCACGGTGCCCGCCACCCGCTCGGGAGTGAGGAGCTCGGCGAGGCGGTCGGCGGGCAGCAGGCCCCTCTCCAGGACGAGTTCGGCCACACCGCGCCCGGTGGCCAGGGCCTCCTGGGCGATGGCGGTGGCCGCCGTGTACCCGATGTGCGGGTTGAGGGCGGTGACCAGGCCGATGGAGTTCTCCACGGTGGCGCGCAGCACCTCGGTGTTGGCGGTGATGCCGGACACGCAGCGCTCGGCGAGCGTGAGGCAGGCCGCGCGCAGCGACGTCATGCTCTTGGACAGCGTGTGGAAGATGACCGGCTCGAAGGCGTTGAGCTGGAGCTGACCGGCCTCGGCGGCCATGGTGATGGTGACGTCGTTGCCGATCACCTCGAAGGCGACCTGGTTGACGACCTCGGGAATCACCGGGTTGACCTTGCCCGGCATGATGCTCGAACCGGCCTGTACGGGCGGCAGGTTGATCTCGTTGAGCCCGGCGCGCGGCCCGGAGGACAGCAGCCGCAGGTCGTTGCAGCTCTTGGAGAGCTTGACGGCGACGCGCTTGAGGACGCCGGAGACGTGCACGAACGCGCCGCAGTCCTGGGTGGCTTCGACGAGGTTCGCGGCGGTGACCAGCGGCAGCCCGGTGATCTCGGCGAGGTGGCGGCGGGCGGTCTCGGCGTATCCGGGCGGCGCGTTCAGACCGGTGCCGATGGCGGTGGCGCCCAGGTTGATCTCGTGGATGAGCTCGGCGGCCTCGGTGAGGCGGCTGCGGTCCTCGTCGAGCATGACGGCGTACGCGGAGAACTCCTGGCCCAGCGTCATGGGCACCGCGTCCTGGAGCTGCGTGCGGCCCATCTTCAGGATGTCCCGGAACTCCAGGGCCTTCTCGGCGAACGCGTCCTGGACGACGGTCATGGCGCGCAGGAGTCCGTGCACGGCGGTGATCGTCGCGATCTTCACGGCCGTCGGGTAGACGTCGTTGGTGGACTGGCTGAGGTTGACGTCCTCGTTGGGGTGCAGGTGCTGGTACTCACCCTTGGCGTGGCCGAGGAGTTCGAGGGCGCGGTTGGCCACGACCTCGTTGGCGTTCATGTTCGTCGAGGTCCCGGCGCCGCCCTGGACGACATCCACGACGAACTGGTCGTGCAGCTTCCCGGAGCGGATCTCCCGGCAGGCGGCGGCGATGGCGTCGGCCTTCTCGGCGGGCAGCAGCCCCAGCTCCTGGTTGGCGCGCGCGGCGGCCTCCTTGACGGCGGCCAGCGCGTCGATCAGCTGCGGGTAGACGGAGATGGGCGTCCCGGTGATCGGGAAGTTCTCCATGGCGCGCAGGGAGTGGATGCCCCAGTACGCGTCGGCCGGGACATCGCGGTCGCCGAGGAGGTCGTGTTCGCGGCGGTGGCTGGGGCTGGGGGCGAGCATCTGAGGGGGTCCTTCGCTGCGGTACGCGGTACGCGGGTCTGCCGTACGAGGTCTGCGGTACGGGAGGGTGGGGTGGCGGGAGAGGGAGGTCAGGCAGGTACGCCCGCGAGCTCCGCGCTCTCGTGGGCGGGCCGGTCGAGCAGGCGGCGCAGCAGGTCGGCGCGCCCGGACCCGCCCGCTCCCAGGTCGGCGTGCGCGACCGCGTCGGGGTCCGCGAGGAGTGCGGCAAGGACCGCGATCCGGGCCTGCCCGGCGCGCAGCGTTCCGGTGGGCACGGCGCCCGCGGCGACGAGGTCCACGGCCCCGCCCTGCGTGTAGATCTCGGTCACCGGCCCGGCCGGCACGCGCGTGGTGAGGGCGACGAGCACGCCCCGGGCCACGGCGGCGGCGACCGCGTCGACGAACTCCGGGGTGGCGTTGCCCGCGCCGGTCGCGATCAGGACGATGCCCTGCGCACCGGCGTCCACGGCGGCGTTCAGCAGCAGGGGGTCACCGTCGACGTGGTGCATGACCATGTCTATGCGGGGCAGCCGGGCCGTCGCGCCCGGCAGGTCCAGGGGTTCGGGCCGCTCGACGTGCCGCTGGTGCAGGACGACCTTGCCGAAGCCGACGTCGCCGAGCCGGACGCCGGAAGGGTCGGCGAAGGCGTCCGCGGCGAGGGTCTGCGTCTTCACGGTGCCGCGGGCCGCGTGCACCTTGCCGTCGAAGACGACCAGGACACCGGCGTTGCGTACGGAGGCCGCGGTGAGCAGGGCGTCGTACAGGTTGCCGGGGCCGTCGCCGTCGGCGGTGCCGAGCGGACGCTGGGCCCCGGTGAGGACCACCGGACGGGCGTCGCGGTGGTGGAGGTCCAGGAGGAAGGCGGTCTCCTCGAGGGTGTCGGTGCCGTGGGTCACCACGATGCCGTCCACACCGGGGTCGGCGAGCACCTCGTGCACGGTGCGCAGGAGGGTCAGCTGCTGGGCGGTGGTCAGACGCGGGCTGTTCACGTTGAACAGGTCGATGACCTCGGTCGTGACTCCCTCGGGGAGTGCGGCCGTGGCCAGTACGTCGCTGCCGGGGGCGTCGGCGGCGTAGCCGGTGCCCTGCCAGCGGCTGGCGATGGTGCCGCCGGTGCTGATGACGACGATGCGCCGGTCCCGCGTGTCTGCCACTGCCGCCTGTCCCACTCCGCGTACTCCTTGTGCTGCTTGTGCTGCCTGTTGTGCTTGTGTCGCTTGTGCGCTGCTTGTGTCGCGTGTTGCTGCATGGGGCTTCCGCTCCCGTTTTTGCGCAGGGCAACGATAGGTCGATTCACGCGCAATGTGGTTGCCAATATCCGCGGCTTTCGTTTCGGATGGGGTGGATAATTGCGCCATGGACCAGATTGATCTAGATATCTTGCGCGAGCTCCAGAAGGACGGTCGGCTCACCAACCAGGAGCTGGCCCAGCGCGTGGGCCTGAGCGCGTCGCCGTGCATGCGGCGGGTGCGGCAGCTGGAGAAGGACGGGGTGATCCAGGGCTACCGGGCGATCGTGAACCCGGAGGCGGTCGGCCGGGGCTTCGAGGTGCTCGTCTCGGTCGAGGTGAAGCGGGACCGCGAGACGGTCGAGGCCTTCGAGGCGGCGCTGCAGGACATCCCGGACGTGATCGAGGCCCACCGGCTCTTCGGCACCCCCGGCTGCCTGCTCCGCATCGCCGTCGCGGACCTCAGTGCGTACGAACGCCTCTGGATCGAGCGGCTGACGGCACTGGCGGGAGTCACGGAGGTGAACTCGCAGATCATCATGAAGCGCGTGAAGGAGCCGCGGGGACTGCCACTGGATCACTGATGAGCCCCCGGTTCGACTCCGGGGCGGACCGCGCCAGCGATGCTTTCCGCATCCGATCAGGCTTTCCGAAACTGATTCCGTTGCCTACTAGCGCCCTGACAGCAGATCTCGTTACCGTACATCTGTGCGAGAGCAGTGATCCGTCCGCTCCACGCGTCGCCGGCCGCTGCCCGCCCCGTGTCGCCCCTGACGTTCCAGACCTGCGAAAGAGCCGACGTGAACAACGATCACCTCCCCTCCGAGCTCCCGGATACGGCCCGTACGCGCCATCGCCGCCTGCGTGAGCAGGGAAGTCTCGACCGGGCACAGCTCGACGCCATCCTGGAGGCGGGATTCCTGTGCCACCTGGGAGTCGTCGTCGACGGGGTCCCCATGGTCGTGCCGACCGTCTACGGCAGTGACGGCCGGTACCTGTACTTCCACGGCTCCGTCGCCAGCCGCAGCCTGGTCGCCTCGCCCGAGGCGGCGGTGTGCGTGACCGTCACGCACATGGACGGCCTGGTCCTGGCCCGCTCGGTGTTCGAGCACGGCGTGAACTACCGCAGCGCGATGGTCTACGGCGTCCCGCGCCTCGTCACGGACCCGGAGGAGAAGCTGGCCGGCCTGCGCCGCCTGACCGAGCATGCGACACCGGGACAGTGGGACTACGCACGGCAGCCGAACCGCAAGGAGCTGGCGGCGACATCCCTGCTCGCGCTCTCCCTGGAGGAGGCGTCGGTGAAGATACGCACCGGTGCGCCCGACGACGGGGACGGGCCCGACGCCGCCCTCGGCATCTGGGCGGGCGTCCTGCCCCTGACGGCCACGTGGGGTGAGCCCGAAGCCGACCCCCTCCTCCCCGACGGCATCGCGCCGCCCCCGCACATCGCCGCTCGCGGCAACACCCGAGCCGGATAATCCGGACAGGACGACGAGCGGCCGGGAGCAACCGGGCTGTCGGCGACCGGCCGCTCCCACCGCGCGTCCACTTCCCCGCGCGTCCACTTCCCCGCGCGTCCACTTCCCCGCGCGTCCACTTCCCCGCGTGTCCGCCCCACCGTGCGTCGACTCAAGCGCGCGTCGGCTCATCCGCTCACAGCTCGTGGGCGCCCGGAATCTCCACGTAGATGTAGTCCGCCGCGTTCAGGATCTCCTCGGCGTCGTCGACGGGCGGGTGGATCTTGTCCATGATCCACTGCTTGACCAGCTTCCCGTCCACCCCGGTGGACTCGACCTGGCGGTCCCAGCCCCGGGTGAAGACCGCGCCGGCGCCGCCGAGGTCGATGTCGGTGACGTACGGGCCGGGGGCGAAGTCGATGAGCGGCAGGCCGAGCAGGTCGGCGGCGGCGTTGTGGCCCGCCGTCTTCCCCAGGGGGACCGCGTGCTGGCAGCTCTGCACGGTGAGGTGGTCGGCGTCGAAGCGCGCGGCGGCGGTGTCGCCCGCCGCGAAGACGTCCCCGGAGACCCGCAGTTGAGGGTCGACCTCAAGGCGCCCGAGGCGGTCCCGGGCGCCCTCGATCTGCGCGGTGAGCGGGCTGGCCTTCATGCCCGCGGTCCAGATCACCGTGTCCGTCTCGATCACGGTGCCGTCCGCGAGGCGCGCGGTGCCGTCCTCGACGGCGGCCACGGTGGTGCCGAGGCGACGTTCCACGCCCAGTCGGTCGAGGGCCGCTTCGATCGCCGGGCGCGGTCCCGCGCCGAGCTCCGGGCCGACGACGGTGTTCAGGTCGAGCAGGATCACGCGGCCCCGTCCTGCCAGCTCGGTGGCGATCTCCAGACCGGTGAATCCGGCGCCGACGACGACCGCCGTGAAGTCCGTCCGGCCGCGCAGGTGGTCCTTGAGGGCGAGGGCCCCGTCCAAGGTGTCGATGTCGAAGAGGCGCTCCGCGCCGGGCATCTGCGGGCGGATCAGCCGGCTGCCCGTCGCGAGCACCAGACGGTCGTACCCGATGACGTCGCCGTCGCCGGTGACCACCCGGTGCGCCGCCGTGTCGATCTCCGTCACCGTGGCCCGGACGTGCTCGACGCCGACGGGCTCCAGGATCCGCTTCAGCGGCACCACCGCCCGCTCCGGCTCGGCCTCGTAGAGGCGCGGCCGCAGGACCAGGTCCTCGTTGGGCGATACGAGCGTGATCCGTATGTCGGCGTCGCCGCGCACCCGTGCGGCCGACGCCGCGCTCCAGACGCCTGCGAAACCACCGCCGACGATCACGATGTGGTTCATGTCTCTCTCCTTGGCTCGGTTCCCTCGGTGGGTCCGCCAGGGAGACAAGACAGGAGCGTCAGTTGTGACCGGGGCGCGGAAGTTTTTCCGGATTGGCCACCCGCCAGACCTTCGTGATCCGCCCGTCGACGACGTCGAAGCAGTCGATCCAGCGCAGCGCGCCGTCGTGGTACGTCGCAAGGGCCTGCTCGCCGCCCACTTCGACGAGCTCGATCCGGACGCCGACCAGCTGGCGGGCGAGGTGGACCGACAGGTTGGCGATGGTGCCCGCCCCGTGCACCGGCCTGAGCGACGCGAGGACCTTGCCCCCGCCGTCGGCCACGTACACGGCGTCGGGGTGGAGGAGCCGTACCAGCTCCGCCAGGTCGCCGCTCTCCGAGGCGGCGCGGAAGGCGGTGAGCACCCGCGCGCGCTCGGCCCGGGGCGCCCGCGGACGCTCCCGCACCGTCGCAAGGCGCCGCCGGGCCCGGGAGGCCAGCTGGCGGCTGGCCGCGGGGGACCGGTCGATGACCTCCGCGATCCGGCCGAACGGCACGTCGAACACGTCGTGCAGCACGAACGCCACGCGCTCCGCCGGGGCCAGTTCGTCCATCATCCGGAGCATGGCGGTCTCGACCGACTCGTCGATCAGCACGGGCTCGGCGGCGTCAGGACCGGTCAGCAGCGGCTCCGGCAGCCAGGGGCCGACGTAGTTCTCCCGGCGCACGCGCGCCGACTTGAGGACGTTGTAGGCGGTGCGTGCGGCGACCGTGACCAGCCACGCCCGCAGGTCCCGCACCTCGGACAGGTCGGCCGCCGCCGCGCGCAGCCACACGTCCTGCGTGACGTCCTCGGCGTCGGCGACCGAGCCGAGCACCCGGTAGGCCACGCCGAACACCGCGGGCTGATGCTCCTTCCAGTCCGCCTCGGCGAGGGTGCTGCTGCCCACGATGTCTCCCCTATGACCGCGACGAGGCGGGGTCGGCCGCTGGGGGACGCCCGCACCTGGCGGAGATCAATCCTAGAGCGTGCCGTGCGAGGGCGTGATCGGGCCCACGGCCTCGCCTCTGCGGTACGACGGGTACGGCAGGTACGGCGGGTATGTGCTTCAGTCGGCCCGCGCCGCGTTGTCGCCCGCGTTGTCGGCCGCCTTGTCGAAGAACGTGATGATCCGCGGCAGGGCCTGACCCACCGACGCGCTGTAGTCGTGGTCGCCGACGTCGGTGAGCCGGTGGGCGGCGCCGTTCTTCGTCAACTGCCCGGCGCAGTACCGCGAGTGGGAGATGTCGACGTCCTGGTCGCCACGGCCGTGGAAGATCTCCACCGGTAACAGGTCCTTGGAGGCCGACGGCAGCGCGCCGGCGATCTTGTCGTCGGCCGCGTCGGCCTCGAAGGCGGAGAGGTGGAAAGGGCCGCCGACCGGGGCGAGCGCGCCGAGCCGGAAGGAGCGGTCGGCGCCTTCCTGTTGCAGCGCCCGGCCCACCGTCATGGTCGCGGGCCCGCCCTGCGAGAAGCCGCTGACCTGCACCTTGCGTTTCAGCTCCCGGCCGTTGCGGTGGTCGAGGGTCCGGGCCGCGCGCAGCCCGTCGACGGAGGCCGCGACGGTGGCCCGCGGGTCGCCGTAGGGGTGGAAGCCTTCGCCCGAGCCCAGGCCCACGCAGTCGGGGGCCGAGACCGCCCGCCCGGTCGACGCGAAGAGGAAGGCGGCGAGCCGGTCGTCCGACGCGGGGTTCTCCGAGGCGACATCCTTGCGGTAGACGGTGGTGCCGTGCAGCCAGGAGACGGTGGACAGGCGGTGCGTCCTGTTCCTCGGCAGGACGACGAGCTGGCTCGCGGTGGTGGGGGCGCCCGCGCTGTTGGTGGTGCGGTAGGCGACCCGGTACGCCGTCACGCCATGGCGGACCTGGGACGAGTCGATCTTGTCGTGGAGCTCCCTGACCACGTCCTCGGCCGACAGGTCGGCCACGCGCTCGACGGAGACGATGGCTCCGCCTCCCTGCGCCTGCCGGTCGCGGGCGTCGGCCGCCGATGCCGGAGCGACGAGGGTGCACGCGCTGCCGAGCAGGGCCGCACCGGCCAGGACCCGGACGGGACGCGCGTGTGAAGTCATGGGTGGATCTTGTCCGTTGACGTACCCGCCACGACATGGGGTCCCTGGTGCGGAGCGGGTGGGGAAGTGACGTCGTCCGCCGTATCGTTCGAAGCAGCAACGGCGGGGTCCGCCACTGACTGGCCGCGTACCCGAGGAGCAGCATGCCCACAGATTCCGCGCCCGTCCTGGTCACCGGCGCCACCGGCAAACAAGGGGGCGCCACCGCCCGTGCGCTGCTCGCGGCGGGCGTTCCCGTCCGTGCCCTGGTGCGCGACCCGGGCACCGAACGGGCCAAGGCCGTCGCGGCGCTCGGCGTCGAGCTGGTCACCGGCGATCTCCGGGACCGCGATTCCGTGGTCCGGGCCGCCGCGGGTGCCCGGGCCGTCTTCTCCGTTCAGCTGCCCGGGGTGACGGCGGAAGGCCGCGATTTCGACGGGGAGGTGGTCCAGGGCGTCAACCTCATCGAGGGGGCGAAGGCCGCCGGGGTGCCGCAGTTCGTGCACACGTCCGTCAGCGGCGCGGGCCAGCATACGCAAGCTCCCGGCTGGGCCGAGGGCCGCTGGGCCGCGATGGAGCCCTACTTCGCCGCCAAGACCACGGTCCAGGAGGGGGTCCGCACGGCCGGTTTCCCCCACTGGACGCTGCTCAAGCCGGGATTCTTCATGGAGAACTTCCTCCCGGCCGCGGCGTTCCTGTTCCCGCGCGGCATCGAGGGCGGCCTGATCAGCGCCCTCAAGCCCGGGACCCGGCTCTCCCTGGTCGCGGTGGACGACATCGGCAGGGCGGCCGCCGCGGCCATCGCCGAGCCCGAGCGGTTCCACGGGGTCGAGTTGGAACTCGCGAGCGACTACCTGTCGATGACGGAGGTCGCCGAGGTCCTCTCCCGCGCCCTGGGCACCCATCTGTCCGCGCCCGACATGACCGTGGCGCAAGCCGTCGCCGCGGGCATGCCGGCGGCGGGCGCCGCCCACGAGTGGATGAACGTGGCCGGCCAGCCCGCGCGCCCGGAGTACGCGCGGGACCTCGGCATCCCCCTCACCCGCTTCGAGGACTGGGCCCGGGAGCAGATGCCGACCGGGGCCTGACACGACCGGGGCCCGGCGCGTCGTCGGCGACCGTCAATCTGCACTGCCCGTCCGTGCAGGACCGCCGCAGCCGTCCCCTCGAAACGGTCTGTATCAGCCCGATCGTCCAGCACATCGGGCAGCCGCGCAGCGCCAGCAGGCCGACCGGAAGGAGCAGCAGGCTCACCGGCCCGACCACCGAGATCAGCGCCACGGACCCGATCAATCCGCCGAACCCCGCCACGCCCCGGGCCAGGTGCCGGGGCAGGGACGCACTCGCGAAGTCGGGGCCGTCAGTCTTCGTTCCCATCAGTGCTCCCTGCGCGGGTCGAGTCGGGGGTGGTACGCAGCGTGTGCCGCACGGCCGCGCGGGCGCGGTGCAGGCGCGACTTCATCGCTGCCGTACTCAGGCCGAGCGCATCGGCGACCATCCGTCCACTGAGGCCCTGGATGTCCCGCATGATCAGGACGCGTCGCTGGTCGGCGGGCAGAGCGGCGACGGCCGCCGCCACCGTGCCGGCTTCCAGGTGCTGCAGCACCTCCTCCTCCGCCGAGAGGACGGCGGTGTCCCGCAGCGGCGCGGGTGCCCGCAGCACCGTCCGCGCGCGCCGCAGGCACTCGTTGCGGACGATGCGGAACATCCAGGACGCCAGTGCGCCGGAGGCCCGCAGCATCCCGATCTTCCGGTACAGGATGATCAACGCCTCCTGTGCCGCGTCCTCGGCGTCCTCGGGCGTGGCGCAGAGGGAGCGGGCGAACCGCACCACGTTCGGGTGCGCCCCCGACACCAACGCGGTGATCGCGTCGACATCACCGCGCTGTGCGGCGACGATCAGCCCTTCACCGGGCCAGGACGACTCAGCCACGCGCGCGCCCCCGCTTGCGCAGCACGGCGACACTGCACGCGCAGACCAGCACGGCTCCGACGACTACGGCGATTCCCACGATCACGATGACCTCCCGTTTCCGTACCGGCGTTCTGCCGGACGCGTATAAGAGGCGCGAGGTCCCCGAAAGGATTCAGGCCGTCCCGACGGCAGCCGTCCCGATGACCGCCGATGCCCCTCACCGGTGTGATCGAACATGCGGCCGGAACAGCCTATTGTCCGTCGCATGACTCATGCACGCAGTACGCGATGGAGCACGCGCCTGGCGGTCGCCGGAGCCTCGGCGGCCGCGGTCGCCGCGACGCTCGTGAACGCGCACCCGGCCGCCGCCGCCATGCCGTTCGGTCCGGTGGACCCCGCGACCGTCTCCCAGTTCAAGCTCAACCAAGTCCTCGCCGGTGGCGGCGCCGACGGCACGGACGCCGCGGTCCAAGCCGTGGAGCGGACCGGCGCCGTCAAGAACGTCGACGTCAGCACGCTCCTCACCACGGGCGGCAACACCGGTGTCGCGGGCCTCTGTCACGACACGGGTCTGTCCGCGAGCCTCAAGCCCAGCGGCTACTGCTGGAAGAAGGAGGACGACCGGTCGAGCAGCTGGAACGCGACGGACGGCGGCTGGACTCCGCAGGGCCTCTCGCTGCCGTACAGCGACACCGGCACCCCCTCCGACGGCACGTGGAAGGGCACTCCCGCCCAGGCCGTGACCTGGCATCACGGCACCGACATGGGCAACCCCGACCCGGCCGAGCGGCGCGGCGACGAGTACGCCCGGCTCACGCTGGTGAACACCAAGAGCGGCACGCCCAACTATCACAACCTGCTCCTGGTCAAGCCCGTCAAGAACGCCGACGGCAAGGGAAACTTCCAGGTCGTCCCGGGCAATCACGTCGACGGTGTCGTCTGGTACGGCGACCGGGCCTTCGTCGCCAACGGCCGCTACCTCCAGGTCTACGACCTGCGGCACATCTGGAAACTCAACAAGCAGGCCAAGGAGGTGGGCATATCCGGCACCACCTCGTCGGGCCTCTGGCACAACTACGCCGTCCCGATGGTCGCGATGTACCAGACGACCACCGGCAACACCCCCTGCTCCGTCACCGCGGGCACCACGCCCTGCCTGAACTCCCTCAGCCTCGACCGCACCGGCGGCCAGGACTCCCTCGTCTCGGCCGAGTACAAGAAGGACGCGGCAGGCGGTCGCGTCGTACGGTGGCCGCTCGACGCCACGACCAAGCTCCCCAAGGGCACCGCGTCGGCGGCGTACTCCTCCCCCGTCTGGTCCATGCAGGGAGCGGCCACCGACGGCACGAACTGGTACATGGCGGGGACCTGCCCGACCGGCGCGGGCGGCGGCACCCCCGACGATCCGTACTCCTGCATCCACAAGGCACAGGCCAACGCCGCACCGCACGTCATGACCGCCGCCCCCGTCTACACCCAGAACCTCAGCTACTCCTGGACCACGGACCGGTTGTGGGGCATCAACGAACGCATCAACTCCACCGTGGGCAAGCGCGTGGTCTTCTCCGTCAACACGCCGTGAGGCCCGCCGACCGCAGCAGTTAAGGTCGGGGCTCATGTGGAACGTTGGAGAACCCCTCTTCTGTGACATCGAGCTCGGCGCGCGGATCGAGCGGGTGGAGGCCGGGCTGATCGCCACCGGCAGTGAAGCCGCCCTGGCCCGGCTCGGCACGGCCGAGGGCTGCGTGATCCCGCTCGCGGGCGGGGTCGCCTGCTGTACGGAGCCGGGCTCGCCCCTCAACAAGGTGGCGGGCCTCGGCTTCGCGGGCGTGCCGGACGCCGGCGAGCTCGACGAGGTCGAGCGGCGGTTCGCGGCCCGGGGTGTGCCGGTGCAGGTCGAGCTGGCGCACCTCGCTGACCCCGGCGTCGGCGAGATGCTCACCGGCCGCGGCTACCGCCTCGTGGGCTTCGAGAACGTCCTCGGCCGACCGCTGCGGGACCGGCCCGAGCAGGTTGAGACGCCCGGCGTCGTGGTGCGCGACAGCGGTGACGCCGAGTTCGACCGGTGGCTGGACACGGTGGTGGGCGGTTTCGCGCACCCCGACACGCAAGGCGTCGCCTCGCACGAGGAGTTCCCACGTGACGTGCTCGAGAGCGCGGTGACCGATCTGACCGCGGCCGCCGGGATGCGGCGCTACCTCGCCCTTGCCGACGGTCAGGTCGCGGGCGGCGCCAGCATGCGCATCGCGGACGGCGTCGCCCAGCTCACCGGCGCCGCGACCCTGCCCGCGTACCGCCGACGCGGCGTACAGACGGCGCTGCTCGCGGCCCGGCTCGCCGAGGCCACGGCGCAGGGATGCGACCTGGCGGTCGTCGTCACCCAGCCCGCGTCCAAGTCCCAGCAGAACGCCGAGCGGCGGGGTTTCACGCTGCTCTATACGCGGGCTGTCCTCGTCAAGGGGTGAGGGGACGGCGCCTTCCGACCGAATGGCGCCTTCCGATCCGACGGTGCCGTCCGCTACGCCCGGCCACCGGCGAGGGCCCGCGTGCCGGGCGCGCAGCACCCCTCCAGCGCGGCGAACTCCTGCGCGGGCAGCCGGCGGGAGGCGCCCCGGCGGCCGGCGTCCAGGCGCGCGCTGCCGGTGTCGAGCCACTGCGGGAGCGGTTCGACGCCGATGAAGTCGGCCAGTCGCGTCAGCTCCCTGCGGGGCTCGTCGAGGAGGTCCTCGTAGACGAGCGTGGTCCGCATGGCTGCGGGCACCTCGTTGAGGTGATCGACGCCCCGGGTGATGAGTTCGGACCACAGTGCCCCGAATCCCGTCACCGGCAGGTCGCGGTCCAGGACCAGTGCGGCGTCGAACCGCTCCGCGAGCAGTTGCGACAGGTCCGGCGGCAAGGAGCGGACCTGGTCCTCGGTGAGGTCCTCGACGCGCTCGGCACCGGTCCGCGCGAGGATCTCCCGCAGCAGGAAGATCAGCCGGTAGCCCGTGTGCCGACTCATCGACAAGGCGCAGTCGGGCCCGTCCCTGAACAGGTGCACGAAGCGTGCCTGAGGGAAGAGCCTGCGCAGCAGCGGCACCCGGTCCAGCGAGTAGCCGGACCGCTCGACGACCGCGGTGTGCACGAACCACCTGCAGAGCAGGGCGAACAGGGCTTCGTGGTGTGCCACGGCCGTGCGGTCAGGCCAGCGGCACACGTGCTCCTCGAGCTCGTCGAAGAGTTCGTCCGGGTCGTCGGTCAGGTGCGGAAGGACCATCAGGGACAGGGCGGGGATGCCGGTCGTCGCGGTGGCGAAGCGTCCGGGACGGCGGGTGTAGAGGAACTCCGGCATCGGCACCCCGCTGCGGATCATGCGCTCGAACGTCGGATTGGGGTCGGCGAGCAGGCGCCAGAACTCCCTTCCCCCGAGGAGGCCTTCCGGGAAGCCCCGGCTCTGCACCGACGCCAGGAACTCGTTGAGGCTGAGCACGTCCGGGTGCGCGTTGACGATGCCGGACAGGGCGGTCGACCCGCTGCGGCCCGTACCGACGACGAACGTCAGAGTGCGCATGCGCTCCATCTCCTTCGACGAGTTTCCGTCACGCGGCTCGCCCTGGTTCATGCCCGTGGGCGGCCGGGCGTATCACCGGACTTCGCGAGGATCGCGTAGAGGCACGAGGCGACGACGATGCCGACGGGCAGGGAGAGGTCCATGCCGCCCAGGGCCCCGGCGATCGGCCCGGTGTAGAGGGTGTCGACGCACAGGGCCGCCGCGGTGACGCCGCCCGTCAGGGCCAGTGCGCCCGCCGGGTTGATGCCCGCGGTGTACCAGAAGGGGCTGCCCGGGGTCTCGTCGGTGAGGGTGGGGCCGTCGTAGCGGTTGCGGCGCAGCAGGATGTCCGTGGCGTAGACGGCGGTGGCGGGGCCGAGCAGGGCGACGGTGAGCTGGAGGACGTTGCTGACGGTGTCGAGGAAGTCGGAGACGAGCAGCGCGTACAGGGTGAGGGAGACGGCGGCGGCCCCGTCGGCGATCACGCTGAGGGAGCGGCGGATGCGGACGCCGACGGCCTGGAGGGCGAGTCCCGCGCTGTAGGAGGTCAGGGCGTTGAGGGCGATCGTGCCGAGGACGAGGGCGAGCAGGAAGACGGGGTCGAACCAGCCCGGCAGGAGCTGTTGGAGCCCGGACTGCGGGTCCGTCATGTCGACCGCGGTCGCGGCGAACGCCCCGAGGGAGCAGACGGCCACGCTCGGCAGGAAGCCGCCCAGGGCGGTCCATCCCAGGACGGCCCTCGCGGGCGTCGTCCGGGGCAGGTAGCGGGAGAAGTCGGCGCTGGTGGTGTACGAGAGCGGGGCGGCGCCGATGAGGGTGACGCCGGAGATGAGGGCCGTCCACAGGCCGGTTCCGGTCAGCGGCTCGGCCGGTGCGTACGCGAAGTCGGTGTGCCGGAACACGCCGATCGCGACGACGGTGAAGACGGCGGTGAGGGCCAGGGTGATCGGAAGGTAGAGCTTCATGATCGTGGCGTGTCCGTAGACGCCGATGGTCAGGGTGAGTGCGGCGATCACCAGGACCACGACGACCTTGACGCCGGTGCTCGCGGTGATGCCGGTCTTCTCCACGAGGGAGAAGGCGGCCGTCGCGGCGGCGGCCAGGTTCAGGGCGAAGTAGGAGACGGAGATCATCCAGCCGACGACCGCGTTGTTGACCCGGTTGCCGCGGATTCCGTACATCGCCCGCGTGATGACCTCGCTCGGCGCGCCCGCGGCCGGGCCGGATATCGCGAGCACTCCGGTGAGCAGCCAGAACAGGTTGCCCACGACGATCACGCCGAGGGCCTGCCACAGGGTCAGGCCCATGAGGACCAGGGTGCCGCCGATCACGAGGCTCAGATAGTTCACGTTCGCCGCCGCCCAGACGGAGAAGAGGCGTCGTGGGTGGCCGTGGCGTTCCCGGTCGGGGATGGGGTCGATGCCGTGGGTCTCCACGCGGCCGGTCCCGCCCGACGGGGGCGGCTGCTGCGGTGCGGTGCGGGGGCCTTGCTGCGGGTCGGGAATCGTGGACGCCATACGGCCCCTCCGGATGCTGGTTGCCCACCTGCTTGTTTATTGGTCGCACACTCAATAGCATGGATTCCATGACGTCAACCCTCCCGAACAAGCGAATCCGCAAGTCTCCGGCGGCCAGACGTGCGGAAATCGTTGCCGCTGCGGCGGGCGTCGCACTTCGCGAAGGGTTGGAGTGCATCACCTTGCGGCGCATCGCCGAGGAGCTCGACGTCCGGCCGGGCCTGATCAGCCACTACTTCCCGGCCGTCGAGGACCTGGTGGCCGAGGCCTACGGCACCGCCGCCGGCCGCGAACTCGACGAACTCCTCCCGGCGGACCGGGCCGGGGCCGGCGCCACCGAGCACCTGGCGCGGTTCTTCGCCCGGGCGACCGGCGACGCGTACGACGACCTCAGCAGGCTCTGGCTCAACGCCCGCCACCTCAGCCGCTACCGCCCCACGCTGCGCGCCCGGGTCACCGTCCAGGAGGCCGCCTGGCGCGACCGGTTCGAAGGCCTCATCCGTGACGGCGTCGAGCGGGGCGAGTTCCACACCGACGACCCGGTCCTGACGGCCGTGCAGATCCTGGTCGTCCTCGACGGCCTCGGCATGCTCGTCAACAGCGGTGACACCGCCGACGATCCGCCCGAGATCCGCAGCCTGCCCATCATCACCGCAGAGCGCGAACTGGGTCTGCCTCCCGGCACGTTGAGCGCCGCCGCCGCCGACTGACGCCCCACGGCGAGCGCGCCACCGACACCACCCACCTCACCGAGCGCCGCTTCCCGCGGCTGACGCCTCGTATCCCACCGAGTGCCGCCACCCCGCCCGACGACCCCCCAAGGAGCCCCCGTGCGTACCTCGCTCATCCTGCTCTCGGCCCGTCTGCTCGACCCGGTCACCGGTGAGTTCCTGCCGCAGACGGCGCTCGCCGCGGCCGCCGGGCGCATCACCGCCCTCGGTGACGACGCGGAGGTCCGCGCGCTCGCGGACGCCTCGACCGAGGTGGTCGATCTCAAGGGCGCCGTGGTGACGCCCGGCCTGGTCGACGGGCACATCCACCCCGTCTCGGGCGCCGAACTCACCGACGGGCTCGACCTGTCGGGCTGCACCGACGTGGCACAGGTGCGCGAGGCGCTCGCCGGCGCGGTGCGGGACCTCGACCCGGGTGATTGGCTGCGCGGCTGGGGCCTCGACCCCAACGTGTTCGCGGGCGGCCCCGTCGAGACCGCGCCGTTCGACGCCGTACTCGACGGGGTGCCCGCCCTGTTGCTGCTCTTCGACGCCCACTCGACGCTGGCCAGCCGCCGGGCGCTCGAACTCGCCGGTGTCGACGGGCCACGGACCTTCGACCAGGCCACCGCCGAGGTGGTGTGCGACGCCGACGGCCGGCCCACCGGTCTGCTCCTGGAGGAGGCCGCCTGCGAGCTCGTGGAGCGCGTCGCCCCGCGGCTCACCCACGAGGAGCGCCGCGAGCGCGTCGCCGCCGCACTGCGCTCCATGGCCGCCGCGGGCCTCACCGGCGGCCACGCCATGGACGCGAACGGCGACAGCCTCGCCTTCTACGCCGAACTCGACGCCGCCGGGCAGCTGCCGCTGCGGCTGCGGGTCGCCCCTTGGTGTCAGCCCGGCACCGACGCCGACGGCGTGCGCGCGCTCGTCGAGCAGCAGGGCGTCGGCGGCAGGCTGTGGCGGACCGACGGCGTCAAGATCTTCATGGACGGCACCATCGACAACGGCACCGCCTGGCTGGAACACCCCGACTGCCACGGCGAGTCCCGGCACGCCTTCTGGCCGGACCCGGAGGAGTACACCCGGGTCATCGGCGCCCTCCACGCCGCCGGGGTGCCCACCGCCACGCACGCCATCGGCGACGCCGCCGTACGCCACGTCCTCGACGCCGTCGAGAAGGCCCAGGCCGACGACCGCCGGCCCGTACGGCACCGGGTCGAGCACATCGAGACCGTCCCCGACGACACGCTGCGCCGGTTCGCCGAGCTCGGCGTCGTCGCCTCCATGCAGCCGACCCACTGCTGCGACTTCACGCGGGCCGACCACACCGACAACTGGTCGCGCCGCCTCGGCGAGGAGCGTGCCGCACGCGCCTGGCGCTGCCGCGACCTGTACGACTCCGGCGCCGTCGTCGTCCTCGGCTCCGACTGGCCCATCGCGCCGTCCTCGCCGCTCGGCGTCATGGCGGGAGCCCGTCACCGCCGTCCCTCACGCGACCTCACCCAGGCCCCGCACGGCCCGGAGCAGGCGCTCACGGCGCTGGAGGCGCTCCAGGGCATGACCGTCAACGCCGCCTACGCGGCGGGCGAGGAGCACGAGGCCGGCCGCATCGCGATCGGCCACCGCGCCGACCTGACCGCCTTCGCCTCCGACCCGCTCACCACCGCCGCCACCGAACTGCCGGACCTGCCGGTGCTGCTCACCGCCGTCGACGGCGAACTGACCCACCGCGACGGGCGTCTGTGACCGGCCGCCGCGGCACGCGCGTGCGGGCGGCGGCTCACTGAGGAGGAGGGTGGCTGCCGACCACCGGGTCAACCCTTCGCGCTCCGGCGATTGTTGGCCGTGAGGCCGCTGTTCGTGCAGAGGTGCGGCGCTGTACCGTCTGGCACGACGTCAATTGACGTGGACACGTCCGTCGTTGATGAGGACTTGAGCGGCGGATGCCCGACCTTTCGGCCCCTGACGGAGCCGGGCCCCCCACAAGTGAAGGGACAGCAATGCTGCATCACATACGGTTCGGAGCAGTGTGCACCGCGGCAGTGGTCGCCCTGGTCACGGCACCGGCGGCGCACGCCGTGTCCGCGCCGGAGCCGGACACGGCGAAGAAGGCGTCGGCTGTGGTGACGCTCCGCTATGACGACAGCCGGGCCGCCGGCTGGGAGGCGGCGATCGCGGCCGGAGTCGCCTCGTGGAACACGAACGTCGAGAACGTCAAGCTGGTCGAGGCCCCGCCCGGCACCCGGGCGGAGATCCAGATCGTGGCCACCACCGGCTGGCCGCAGGCCACCCTCGGCCCGGTCCGCCCGGGCGGCCGCGGCGTCGTCCAACTCGGCAGCCAGGCGGTCACGCAAGGGCACGACAAGACCCGCATCGCCGCCCACGAGCTCGGCCACAACCTGGGCCTGCCGGACACCAAGCCCGGTCCGTGCTCCCAGCTGATGTCGGGCTCGAGCGCCGGTACCAGCTGCAAGAACGCGGTGCCCGACGCGGCTGAGCAGGCACGGGTCGAGGCCGCGTACGCCAATGGCGCCGCGTCGCGGATCCCGGCCGACGGCCGGATGCTGGTGGACGCGCGGTAACGACCGGCAGCTGTAAGGACGACCGGAGTGCAGAAGGTGCCCGGCCGTGCTCCGCGCGGTCGGGCACCTCGCCGCGATGCCTACAGCGGCAGGTCCGGATGGTGGCGCAGCGCGTCAAGAACGGCGCGCACCGCCGCGCTGGGCGGTGAGCCCCGGCGGATCGCCGCCGTGATCGTGCGGGTCACGGGAGTCGCGAGTTCGCTGGTGGCGACGCGGTAGCGGCGGTCGACCGCGAGGCTGGGCAGCAGGGCGATCGACAGGCCGGCCTCGACGTGCTGCAGCGTCATCATGTAGTTGCTGAACCGGCACACCACGCGCGGCTCGAACCGCGCCTGGCGGCAGAGCCGTCGCGCGAGGTTCGCCATGTACGACTGGGGCATGTCGAACGCCCATGGCTCGTCCGCGTAGGCCGCGAGGTCCACGGCGCCGCGCTCGGCCGCGGGGTGGCCGGGCGGGACCACGAGCACGATCGAGTCCGTGGTCAGCGGCACGAGGTCGAGGTCGGGCCCCAGGGGCAGTTCGTCGAAGTCCGTGGTCGTGATGATGATGTCCGCGTCGCCTCCCCGCAGGGCGGGCATGCTCTCGTGCGGTTCCAGCTGCAGCAGCTCGACGTCCAGGTGCGGGTGCTCGCGCGCGAGCCGGGTCACCGCGGGCACGGCCAGGGTGTGGATCGCGCTCTGGAACGCCCCGAGGCGCACCAGGCCCGCCGGTTCCTCCCCGAACCCGCGCAGCTCCGCCTCGACGTTGTCCATGTGGTCGAGGATCGCCCGCGCCCGCCGCGCGAGGATCAGACCGGCCGGGGTGAGCCGCACCCGGCGCCCCGTCCGTTCGAGGAGCCGGGTGCGCGTCTCGGTCTCGAGCACGGCGAGCTGCTGGGAGACGCTCGACGGGCTCAGGTTGGCGGCTTGGGCGACCGCCCGGATGGTGCCGAGCGTGTCCAGCTGGCTCAGCAGGCGCAGCCTCCAGGGATTCATCACGCCCTCATTCTTGTGCGGCTACACCGAACAGGAAAGCCGGAATTGTGAGATGGACGTGTCGCTCGGGCGCGACCTACCGTCGGGGACATGACTGCTTCGACCACCCCCCTGCCGTCGGCCGACGCCTTCTGGGCCGATGCCGACGCGCATCTCGTGCGCTACGGCGGCGAGTTCACCCACGAGATCATCGACCGTGCCACCGGGAGCTTCGTGTTCACCGCGGGCGGCCGGAAGATCCTCGACTTCACCTCCGGCCAGATGAGCGCGATCCTCGGCCACTCGCACCCGCGGATCGTCGCGACCGTCCAGGAGCAGGTCGCGACCCTCGACCACCTCTTCAGCGGCATGCTCAGCCGCCCGGTGGTCGACCTCGCCCGGCGGCTCGCCGACACCCTGCCCGCTCCGCTGGACAAGACACTGCTCCTGACGACCGGCGCCGAGTCGAACGAGGCCGCGATCCGGATGGCCAAGCTCGTCACCGGAAAGCACGAGATCGTCTCGTTCGCGCGGTCCTGGCACGGCATGACGCAGGCCGCCGCGTCCGCCACCTACAGCGCGGGCCGCAAGGGCTACGGCCCGGGTGCGCCAGGCAACTTCGCCATCCCCGTGCCGAACCCCTACCGCCCCGACTTCACCGCGGCCGACGGCTCCCTCGACTGGCGCCGCCAGCTGGACTTCGCCTTCGACCTGATCGACGCCCAGTCGACGGGCAGCCTGGCCGCGTGTCTCGTCGAGCCGATCCTCAGCTCCGGCGGCATCGTCGAGCCGCCGCCCGGGTACTTCGCGGCCCTGCGGGACAAGTGCCGGGAGCGCGGCATGCTGCTGATCCTCGACGAGGCCCAGACGGGCCTGTGCCGCACCGGGACCTGGTACGCCTTCGAACGCGACGGGGTCGTACCCGACATCCTCACGCTGTCCAAGACGCTCGGTGCGGGCCTCCCCCTCGCGGCCGTGGTGACCAGCGCCGCGATCGAGCAGGAGGCGCACGAGCGCGGGTTCCTGTTCTTCACCACGCACGTCGCCGATCCGCTGGTGGCCGCGGTCGGCAACACCGTTCTCGACGTCCTGATCGAGGACGGGCTCGACGAGCGCGCCCGGTCGCTCGGCGCGTTCCTCCGCCGGGGCCTGGAGGAGATCGCCGGGCGGCACGCGGCCGTCGGCGACATCCGCGGCCGCGGCCTGCTCGCCGGGCTCGAACTCGTCGCCGACCGCGAGACCAAGCGGGGCTCGGACGAGCTGGGCGCGCGAGTCACCCGGCGCTGCCTCGAACTGGGCCTGCACCTGAACATCGTCCAGCTCCCCGGGATGGGCGGCGTCCTGCGGATGGCGCCGCCGCTGACGTCCACCGAGGACGAGCTCTCGCTCGGCCTTGCGATGCTCGACGAGGCGATCGGCGACGCCGTCGGCCTCCGCTGAGCCTCCTGCCTCAGCTCAGCGCCAGACCACGGGAACGCCGTAGGCGCTCCACGTGTCGACGTACCCGAGGACCTGGCCGGGGCCGTTGATGACCAGACCGTAGCTGGACTGCACGTCAGGGGCGACCGGCAGCTTGCTGGGCCGGCCGTCGGCGTCCCAGGTCACGGCGTACTTCCCGGAGGAGCCGGTGGCCGTACCGGCGTCGTTGAGGGCATCCCTGAGGGACCTCACCTGAGTGGTCGTGGCGTCGGGCAGGGGCCGCAGGCGGACCATCTCGCCGCCCTCCCAGCGGGTGGCGGTGCCGTTGACATAGCCGAGGGCCGCGTCGGCGTTGTTGACGTCCATCACCGCGCTCTGGTGCTGCGCGCCGGGCAGCGGTGCGAAGGTGCGGCCGGGCAGGGCCAGGGCGGCCAGCCAGGTGTCGCCGGTGACGCTCGTGCCTGCGGCGGTGCCGCGGTCGTTGACGTCGCGGAGCTCGGAGAGGCGGGAGCCGGGGGCGTCGAGCCTGGTGATGTTCCCCGACCGGTCCCAGCGCACGGTGATCCGGTCGGTCGCGTCGTAGCCCATCCAGCCGTACGCGTTGCCCTGCCTGTCGACGAACCGCGCCTGGCTGTACCGCATGTTCGCTTCCACCGGGAGCAGTTCGGGCTGCCCCTCGCGGTTCCAGCGGACGGCGCGGCTGACCCGGTTGTCGCTGACCGTGCCGACCGCGACGCCGTCGTCGTTGAGGTCCTCCGCGGAGCCGTTGACGTATCCGGCGGGCTCCCGCAGCTGGCGTATCGCGGCCGTCGGCCCCCAGGTGACCGGGTGCCACGTGCTGTCGGCGGCCTCGGCCTCACCCGCGATGGAGCCGTCCGCGACGATCGTCCTGGGGTTGGCCTGCGTCCCGCCCTCCAGCAGGCCGAGCCGCGTCGGCGTGAGGTCGGGCTCCCACCGCACCGGGCGGGAGCCGTCCCTGTTGCGGCTGAAGCCGACGACCTGACCGGCGTCGTTCATCAGGCTGGCGCCGGCCCCCGTATCACCCGGCAGCGGAGGCAGCACCTGAGCCACAGAACCCGCCGCCCGCGGCGCCGCGGCCGCCGGCCCGGCCACCACGGCCGTCGGCACCACGACCGCGCCGATGGCCCCTGCCACCATCCACACCTTGTACGGCTTCACGAAATCCACCCCGTTCCCCCATGATTTCTCCAGCCGCGGTCATCCTGGCATCAACTACCGCTTCTGGAACAGGCGTTGCACAGCCAACGGCGTGATCATGGCCTGTTCCGGACGGAGACGGACACAGGGGCCGCAGTGCGGTGGGGTGCGGCGGCCGCGGGCTCCGGGTCGCCCTCGCTGAGGCCGAACCGCTCGTGGAGCCTGCGCAGGAGTCCCGGCGCGTACCAGGCGGAGCGGCCGAGCAGGCGCATCGCGGCGGGCAGCAGGATGCCGCGTACGGCGACGGCGTCGATGAGGATGGCGAGCCCGGTGCCCAGGCCGAACATCTTCATGAAGCTGACCTCGGCCGTGCCGAAGGCGAAGAAGCTCACCGCAAGCAGGCAGGCCGCGGCGCTGACGATGCGTCCGGTGTGCCCGAGCCCGTCGGCCACGGCCCCTTCAGTGCCCTCACCCAGGTCGTGGAGCTCCTTGATCCGGCTGGTGACGAACACCTCGTAGTCCATCGACAGGCCGAAGGCGATGCAGAACATCAGGACGGTCATCGAGGTGTCCATCGGCTGTGGTGTGACGCCGAGCAGGGAGGCGAGGTGGCCGTCCTGGAAGATCCACGTCATGACGCCGAGGGCCGCTCCCAGGCTGATCCCGTTCAGGAGGAGGGCACGCAGCGGCTGCACGACGCTGCCGGTGAACAGGAAGAGCAGGACGAAGGTGGTGACGGCGACCAGGGCCACGGCGACCGGGAGGCGGCTGCCGATGGAGTCCTTGGAGTCCACGAGCTCGGCGTCGGTGCCGCCGACCAAGGGGTGCGTCCCGGCGGGCGGTTCGGCCGCCCGCACCTGCTCGACCAGGCGCTCGGCCGCCGCCGACTTCGGCGTCAGTGAGCTCACCACGTTGATCCGCTGCGCGTCGGAGCGGCCGAGGGCGGCGCCCGCCGGTCCTGCCTCCTCGGACCGCCCCTCGACGTACGTCCCGGTGGAGGCCTCGACGCGGACGACGCCCGCGAGGCCGGACAGCCCGGTCGCGTACGAGGCCAGCGGGCCCCGGCCCACGGCCCCGTCGATGACGACGTGGACGGCTGCGTCGTCGTTGCCGTCGAAGTCCTCCCGCAGCACCGCCGAGACCTGGCGGCTCTCGGCGTCCTCGGGCAGCACCCGCTCGTCCGCCGTGCCGAAGCCGATCCCGAGGAGCGGGCTCGCGGCCACCAGCAGCACCGCGAGGACGGGCAGCGCGGTGAGCGCGGGCCGGCGCATGACGGTCCTGGCGAGGCGTCCCCACAGGGGTGCGCGGGCGGCGGAGCGCCCCGGCTCCGCCCACGGAAGGCGTCCGCTGTTGACCCGGTGTCCCAGGACCGCGAGCAGGGCCGGCATCACGAACAGGGTGGCGATGGCGGCGATGGCGACGACACCGACGCCCGCGTAGGCGAACGAGCGGAGGAAGTACTGCGGGAACACCAGGAGCGCCGCGAGCGCGACGGCCACCGTGGCGGCGGAGAACGCGACCGTGCGGCCCGCCGTCGCCACCGTGCGCCGGACGGCGTCGGGCACGGTCGCGCCCGCCGCGAGCTGCTCACGGAACCGGCTGATCATCAGCAGGGCGTAGTCGATGCCGAGGCCGAGGCCGAGGGCCGTGGTGAGGTTGGTCGCGAAGAGCGAGACGTCGGTGGCGCCGCCGAGCAGGGCGAGTTCGGCGAACGTGCCCGCGATCGCGACGGTGCCGATGACCAGCGGCAGCAGTGCCGCGACGACGCTGCCGAAGACGACCAGGAGGAGCACGAGCGTCAGCGGGACGGCGATCATCTCGGCGAGGAGGAGGTCCTTGGGCGTCTGTGTCGCCAGGTCGTTGCTGACGGCGGTGCCGCCTCCGGCCCTGATGTCGAGCCCGCCCTCGTACGCACCGGTGTAGTCGTCGAGGACGCCCTTGGCGTTCTTGCCCTGCTCGGTCTCGCCGCCCTTCACATGGGCGAGCACCATGGCTTCGCGGCCGTTCTCGGAGCGGAGGTCGGGGCTGCCCGCGTCCCAGTACGAGATCACGTTCTCAAGGTGTGGTTCCTTCTTGAGGTCGGCCACCAGGTCCCGTCCTGCCCGCTCGGTCCGGGGGGCGTCGACGCGGCCTTCGGGCGCGCGGACCAGCAGGACCAGGTTCGTCTCCCCGCCGAACTTCTCGTCGATGACCTTCCCGGCCTTCGTGGACTGCGCGTCCGGGTCGGCGAAGCCGCCGTCCACCAGCTTGCCGAACGCTCCGGCGCCCACGGCGCCCATGAGAACGACGGCCAGGGCGGCGACCACAAGTACCCACCGGGACCGGCGGATTGCCAGTTCGGCTATGCGTTCAAACACGCGCTGTCTCCTTCGGGTTCTCGCTCTGCAACGGGACGGCCGACGCTAGCGACGCTCAAGAAGATTTGGCAGTGTTAGATTTTCCTAACAGAGCACGGATTTTGATGCCGCGTCAGGGACGACTGCCGTACGGTCGCCGCATGCCCCCTGAGGAATCCGTAGCGGCCATGCCCTCCCTGCGGGAGCGGCGCCGGGCCGTCGCCGTGCAGGAGATCCTGGGCGCCGCCGAGCGCCACATCACCGAACACGGGCCCGCCGCCCTGTCCCTGCGAGCGGTCGCCCGGAGTCTCGGCATGACCGTGCAGGCGCTCTACCACTACTTCCCGAGCCGGGACGACCTCGTCACGGCGCTCATCACCAAGGCGTACGACGACCTGGCCGACGCCGTGCAGGCCGCTGTGGACGCCGTAGATGCCGTGGACGCCGCGCCGGACGGTCCGGCCGTGCCGCCCCTGGTCGTCGCGGCCGAGGGCTACCGTCGCTGGGCCGTCGCCCACCCCGAGCGGTTCCAGCTCCTCTACGGAGCGCCGTTGCGGCACTATCGAGCGCCCGTCGACGGCCCGACCACGCAGGCGCAGCGCCGGATGAGCGCGATCTTCCAGCGGGAGATGTTCGGCGCGTTCACCGCGGCGCAGCTGGCCGGCGTCGACACCCGGGCGCTCTCGCCGCAGTTCCGGGCGCATCTGCGGCAACTGCCGCCGGACGGCCTCGGCGACCTGCCGCCCGCCGCGGCCTCGCTCGTGCTGAACGCCTGGGGACACATGCACGGCCTCGTCGCCCTGGAGGTGTTCGGCCACACCGCGTTCCTCGGGTCCCACCAGGCGGAGATATTCCGTACGGCGATGCTGGACATGGCGGACGACATCCGCCGCCGGGTCCCGGACGCCGCGTCAGCACCTGCCCCGGCATGACGACGGCCCCTCACCGTGCCGGTGAGGGGCCGCCGTGGACCAGCCACTGCGGGCCTACGCCTGAGGCACCTGGTCCAACGGCCGCAGGAAGCGGCGTTCGTACCGGCGGATGCACTGGGTGCGCCGGGCCAGCTCGAAGGCCTCCTGGCACTCGGGGTCGCTCACGCTGTCCGTGCGGTACTGCTCGTACGCGGCGAGGCTCGGGAAGGAGAAGAGCGCGTACGCGATGTCGCTGTCCCCCTCGCTGGGCAGGAAGTAGCCGTAGTGCGTGCCGCCGAAGCGGTTCACGAGGACGACCCATCGGCGGCCGTACTCCTCGAAGTCCGCGATGCGGTCGGGGTCGATCTCGTACTTCAGATGAACGGTGATCATGCGACGCATGATGCCCGAACAGGCGCGGGCGGCACTACGGATTACGCAATCCGTAGTGCCGCCCCCGTCAGCCCGGGCACGAGCCGCCACGCGTCAGATCGCCGTCCACGGCCGGAGCTTGTCGGGGTTCCGTACGGCCCAGAGCTGCGTGATCCGGTCGCCCGCGAAGTCGAACGCCATCACCGAGGTGGTGACGCCGCCGTGCTGGATCACCAGGCCCGGCTGGCCGTTGACCGTGCGCTCCAGGATCACCTGGTCGGTCACGCGGTCGGTGACGGCGATCAAGTAGCGCGCGATCTGCTCGCCGCCCGCCATGGGCACGGGCGCGGCATTGACCAGGCCCCCGCCGTCGGCGACTCCCGTGGCGTCGGGGTCGAGGAGGCCGATGAGGGCGGCGATGTCCTTGGCCTCCCAGGCCTGCTTGAAGCCCCTGACGATGTCGGCGCGCCGGGCCGCCGGAGTCACGGGAGCCTGCGACGCGCGGATGCGGCGGCGGGCCGAAGAGGCCAGCTGACGGCACGCCGCCGGGGTCCGGCCGACGATCTCGGCGACTTCGGCGAAGGAGTAGCGGAAGACGTCGTGCAGGATGAACGCGACGCGCTCGGCCGGGGTCATCGCTTCGAGCACGACGAGGAACGCCATGTTGATCGACTCGTCGAGCGTGACCCGGTCGGCCGGGTCACCCGTCCTGCCGCCCGGCCGCTCGCCGATCCACTCCGTGTGATCGGGCACCGGCTCCGGGATCCACTCGCCCACGTACTGCTCGCGCCGGGCCCGTGCCGAGGCGAGCTGGTCGAGGCAGATGCGGCTGGCGACCGTCGTCAGCCAGCCGCCGGGCGACGCGATGGCCTCCTGCTGCGGTGCGGACATGGCGTACCAGCGGGCGTAGGCCTCCTGCACGACGTCCTCGGCGTCGGCGAGGGAGCCGAGGAGCCGGTACGCGAGGTTGATCAGCTGCCGCCGCTCGCTCATGATCGCGCTCAGCCCCGGATCGAGCCGGTCGTCCCCCGGCTCGGACTGGGTCGTCTCGGACTGGGTCCTCATCGTGTCGCCGCTCCCTTGGCCGCATCCGCTGTCACTCGTACGACGAGGCGGCCCCGCGGAATGTGAGGGCGTCGCGTCACCTCACAT
>NZ_JBHYJH010000026.1:0-28360 GCF_042740445.1 Streptomyces sp. NPDC059003
TGCGGTTCCACGTGTTGATCGTGAAGATCAGGGACAGGACCTGGGCCAGCTCGGCCTCGGCGAAGTGGGCGGCGGCCTCGGCGTACACCACGTCGGGGACGCCCGCGTCGGTGAGGCGGGTGACGGCGTCGGTCAGGGCGAGGGCCGCCTGCTCCTTGGCGGTGAAGAAGTTCCGGGCCTCGCGCCAGACGGCCACCATGTGGAGGCGGTCCTCGCTCTCGCCCGCCTTGCGCGCGTCGTTGGTGTGCATGTGCAGGCAGTACGCGCAGCCGTTGAGGTGCGAGGCTCGGATCTGGATCAGCTCGACCAGGGCCGGGTCGAGGCCCTCGCGGGCGGCGGCGTCCAGGCCGATGACGGCCTTGAAGGCCTTCGGGGCGGCCTTGGCGAAGTTCAGGCGCGGGCTCCGCTCGACGGCGGGGGCGGTGGCAGTGGCGGCGGGGGTAGTGGCGGAGGTGGTCTCGGCGACTGCGGTGCTGTTCGTCATGACCATGAATCTACGGGCGGGAAAGACCTTGGGTAGGGTGCATTTCCATGGCGGAATCATGGGTCAATTCTGCGGAGCGCATCGGCGCCGACCTGCATCTTGAGCTCTCCGGCAGCGGCAGCCGCCGCGCCGCCCTCATCCACGCCCTGCGCGACGCCGTCCGCTCCGGCCGCCTCGCCCCCGGCACCCGCCTCCCGCCCTACCGCTCCCTCGCCGCCGACCTGGGCGTGGCCCGCAACACCGTCGCCGACGCGTACGCCGAGCTGGTCGCCGAGGGCTGGCTCACGGCGCGGCAGGGGTCGGGGACGCGGGTGGCCGAGCGGGCCGCGCCGCCCCCGCGCGTACGCGTCCCCAAGCGGGCGCCCGCAGCGCGGAACGCGCCCCCGCCGCACCACCTGATCCAGGGCCAGCCCGACGCGGGCTCCTTCCCCCGCACCGCCTGGCTCGCCGCCGCCCGGCGCGCCCTGACCGCCGCGCCCAACGACGCCTTCGGGCCCGGCGATCCGCGCGGCCGGATCGAGCTGCGCCGCGCGCTCGCCGACTATCTGGCGCGGGCCCGCGGGGTGCGGACCGACCCGGAGCGGATCGTGGTGTGCTCGGGGTTCGCGCACGCGCTGCGGCTGCTCTTCGGGACGGCGGGCAGCGGCGGCGGCGTGCTGCGCGGGCCCCTCGCCGTGGAGGCGTACGGGCTCGGCTTCCACCGCTCGATCCTGGACGCCGCGCGCGTCCGCACCGTACCGCTGCCCCTGGACGAACACGGCGCCCGCGTCGAGGAGCTGGCGGCCATGACCGGTCCCGTGCGGGCGGTGCTGCTCACGCCCGCGCACCAGTTCCCGACCGGCGGGCCGCTGCACCCCGAGCGGCGGGCGGCCGTCGTCGACTGGGCCCGTACGCACTCCGGGCTCGTCCTGGAGGACGACTACGACGGCGAGTTCCGCTACGACCGCGAGCCGGTCGGCGCCGTGCAGGGCCTCGACCCCGAACGCGTCGTCTACGTCGGCTCGGTGAGCAAGAGCCTGTCCCCCGCCGTGCGGCTCGGCTGGCTCGTCCTGCCGGAGCACCTCGTCGACGCCGTCGTCACCGCCAAGGGCGAGCGGGAGGCCTGGGCGAGCGCCCCCGACCAGCTCACGCTCGCCGAGCTCATCGAGTCCGGGCAGTACGACCGCCATGTGCGGCGCATGCGGCAGCGCTACCGGCGCCGCCGCGACCAGCTGGTCGCCGCCCTCGCCGAGCACGCGCCGCACATCACCGTCACCGGCATCGCCGCGGGCCTGCACGCCGTGCTGCGGCTCCCGCCCGGCACCGAGGCGTCCGCCGTGAAGGCCGCCGCGTGGCACGGCGTGGGCCTGGAAGGACTCGCCTCCTACCGGCACCCGGCGGCGACGGCGACCGCCCCCGACGGGCTCGTCGTCGGCTACGCGACGCCACCGGAGCACGCGTACGCCGCGGCGCTCGATGCCCTGTGCCGGGCACTGCCGCCCGCCTGACCCGCATTTTGCAGTAACGGCAACTACGCTTGCCGATCCCGTAGGGCCGGTCGCACGCTGGGGGCATGAGCGACTCACGTGACGACACAGCGACCACCCTCCCGGACGACGCGGCTTCCGGCGTCCGGTACGACGACGGGTACGACGTCGTCGTCATCGGCGCCGGAGCGGGCGGGCTCAGTGCCGCCCTGGTCCTTGGCCGGGCCCGGCTGCGCGTCGCCGTGGTCGACGGCGGCGAGCCGCGCAACGCCCCGGCCGCGCACATGCAGGGCTTCCTGTCCCGTGACGGGATGGCACCGGCGGCGCTCCTGGAGGTGGGGCGGGCCGAAGTCGCGGGGTACGGCGTGGAGTTCGTCGACGGTCATGTCGACGACGTCACGGACGCGTACGCCGGTCCCGACTCCGGTCCCGACTCCGGTCTCGACACCCGTCCCGGCACCCGTCCCGATGCCGGATCCCGCGCCCGCTTCCACGTCCGCCTCGCGGGCGGCGCGGCCCTGGCGGCCCGTCATGTGGTCGTGGCGACCGGCCTGCGCGACGAGCTGCCGGGCATCCCCGGGCTCCGGGAGCGGTGGGGCAAGGACGTGCTGCACTGCCCGTACTGCCACGCGTACGAGGTCCGCGACCGGCCGCTCGGCGTCCTCGGCAGCTCGCCCCTCTCGGTGCGGCAGGCCCTGCTGGTGCGGGAGTGGTCCGACGACGTCGTCTACTTCCCGCACACCCAGGAACCGGCCGCCGACGAGCGCGAGCAGCTGGCCGCGCTCGGCGTCCGCGTCGTCGAGGGCGAGGTCAAGCGGCTCGTCACCGACGGCGACCGGCTGCGCGGCGTCGAGCTGGCCGCGGGTCAAGTGGTGCCGTGCGACGCCGTGTTCACGCAGACGCGGACGGTGCCGCGCGACGGCTTCCTGTCCGGGCTCGGCTGCGCGCACGACGAGAACGGCTGGCTCGTCACCGACGCCGAGGGCCGCACGGGCGTCCCCGGGGTGTGGGCGGTCGGCAACGTCGCCGACCCACGCGCGCAGGTGATCGTGGCGGCCGGCGCGGGGTACGCGACCGGGGTCGCGCTGCACCACGAGCTGGTGGCGGAACGGGTGGCACGGGCGGTGACGGCGCGGCGGGCACGCGGGGCGGGGACGCCGGCCTGAATCGCCGGAGCACCGCCCCGTACGGCCACCGGGCCCGCACGGCCACCCGGCCCCGTACAGCCACCCGGCCCGCACGGCCACCCGGCCCCGTACGACCGCCCGGCCCGCACGGCCACTCCGCCCCCGGATCGCCGTACGCCCCGCAGGCCTGTGCACAGGACCCGCCGCTACCGCGGCGGCGACTTCCCGCCCGCCCACCCAGTACCTACCGCCCCTGCGCACAGGTACCGCCGCTAACGCGGCGGCATCACCCCGCCCACCCACCCACTACCTACCGACAGGCCGCACCCGCCGACGGCGGCCAACCCCCACCAGGGGCGTCCACCCCCTGGGAGGGCAGAAACGGGCGGGCGGGTGGGAAAAACGCCGCGCGCAGCGCGGCGCACCCCCACCGGCCCGCACCCACCCACAACCGCCCCGTCGGCGCCCTACGCCCCCGCCACCCCGTCATACGCCTCCCGCGCAGCCGCAATCACCGGCCGATGGGCGATCGACCAGTCGGCCAGCGCCTTGATGAGGTGCGTGAGACTGTGACCGAGGTCGGTCAGCTCGTACTCGACCTGCGGCGGAATCGTCGGATGCACCGTCCGCTTCACCAGCCCGTCCCGCTCCAGGCGGCGCACCGTCAACGTGAGCATCCGCTGCGAGATGCCACCGTGGATACGGCGCTGGAGCTCCTTGAACCGCAGGACGCCGCCCGCGAGTTCGACCACCACGTACACCGACCACTTGTCGCCGAGCCGGTCCAGGACGTCCCTGACCCCGCACTCGTCCTGCGGCGTCTCACAGCTGATCACCGGCTCGCCCCCGACCACCGGCTCCGGGACCGGCTCCGGGGTGGTTACCGCCGTGTGCCCCGCTGACATCAAAGTGCCTCCTTACGCGATCACCTGCCGCCGATCACGATGGTTCCGTACCGGGCGGACGCCACATCGGCCGCCCCGCCCGCCACCATCGCAACCGCTCACCTCGGGGGATCGTTCCCATGCTCATGATCACCGGCGCCACCGGCGCGCTCGGCACGCTCATCACCGCCAAGCTCGGTGACCGCGACGACGTCGTCGTCGGCACCCGCAACCCGGCCCCCGGACAGCGCCGCGTCGACTTCGACGACCCGGCGTCCCTGGACTTCACCGGCGTCGACACGCTGCTGGTCATCTCCGCGGGCGCCGCCGAGGACGACATCGTCACCGCCCGGCACGAGAACGTGATCTCCGCCGCCGAGAAGGCGGGCGTCGGCCACCTCGTCTACACCAGCCTCAGCGGCGACGGCGACCACCTCACGTACGCCCTCGCCCACCGCTGGACCGAGCGCAGGCTCGCCCGCTCCTCCCTGAACTGGACCGTGCTGCGCAACGGCCTGTACGCGGAGTTCCTCGCCGGGATCGCCGCGCCGGGCCCCGACGGCACCATCGCCGCGCCGCTCGGCGACGGCCGCCTGGCCGCGGTCGCCCGCGAGGACCTCGCGGACGTCGCCGTCCGCGTCGCCACCGACCCGGCCGCGCACGCGGGCCGCACCTACGAGCTGGTCGGCGAACAGGCCCTGGGCGGCGCCGAACTGGCCGCGGCGATCGACGGCTCGTACGAGCCCGGCGAGCTCACCGCGACCCGCGCCGCCGTCACCGCGGCCGGTGAACTCAAGCCCTTCCAGGTGCCGATGCTGCTCAGCACGTACGCGGCGATCGCGGGCGGCTTCCTCGACGGCACGTCCGTCGCGGACAACCAGCTCCGCGCGCTGCTCGGCCGCGCGCCGCGGTCCGCCCTCGACGTCTACGCGGCGGCCGTACGCGGCTGAGCGCGCTCCGTCACCCCGGCTACGACACCATCAGGGGCGCGTCCTCACGCCACTTGAGGATCTTGTCGAAGCTGATCACCGCGCCGCCCCGGCCCGGGTTGTTGCCGAAGTGCACATGGTCGGCCAGCTCGTGGATCAGACACAGGCCGCGCCCGCTCTCGGCGATCTCCGGCGGCGCGGCGGGGACGGACGCGGGGGTGGGGGTAGGGGTCGGCATGGGCGCGGGGGCCCGGCGACGGAATCGGCGGCTCCGCCGGGACCTGCCGGTGGCCGACGCCCGGCCCCGTCCGCGGCCCTGACCCTGACTCCTGCCCTGCCCCCGGCCCTGGCCCTGGCCCTGGCCCCGGCCCTGGCCCGGCGGAAAGCCGGGCCCCGAGTCGGCCACCTCGATGCGGCACTTCTCGCCGTCCAGATAAGCGGTGACCCGGTACGCGCCGGAGGCGGCACCCGGGGTGCCGCCTCCGTGTTCCACCGCGTTCGCGCAGGCCTCGGTGAGGGCGAGCGACAGGTCGTACGAGACCTCGGGGTCCACTCCCGCCGTCTCCATCGTGCCGATGAGCAGCCGCCGCGCGAGCGGCACGCTCGCGGCTTCGCGCCGCAGATGGAGGGACCACCAGATGCTCATGCTCCCGCCTCCTGGCATGCTCCGGCCTTCCGGCCGCGGCTCGACATACCGATACGTATTGCCGCGAGGGCCCTGCCATAAGCCCCCAGTTGACGTGATGCCGCCCATACGGCGGACGCGGCGCGGGGCATGTCCGGTGTAGCGGGACAGTGACGGGCGACGGCAACGTAGGCCCGTATCAGGATCATTCGGGCGGAATCGGATATTCCGTGTTGTTGTGGCACCCATGGGAGCTTGCGGACCTGCCGTATGGACGGGGGCGGCCCAGTGCGATGATGGCCCGGCCATGACTGCCCCCCACCAGCGCCAGGCGCGCGCCGGAGCCGATCTCCGGCTGCTGCGGGCCGCGATGTTCGCCGCGGTCTGCCTCGTGCTGTCCGCCGGGGGCCATGTACTCGCCTCGTGCGCCGCCGTCCCGCTGTGGACGCTCGGCGTCGGCTTCCTCGCCGTGCTCGCCGTCGCGGTGCCCCTCGCCGGACGGGCCCGGTCGCTGCCCGGCATCGCGGGGGCACTGGCGGCCGGGCAGCTCGGCCTGCACGCCCTGTTCGGGCTCGGCCAGCACGGCACGGCCATGGCGGCCGCCCCCGCGGGCGGCACGGACGCCGGATCCCTCGTCGAGCGCGCCGCCCGCATCGTGTGCGGCGCGGGCGGGGCGACGATCACGCCCGTCCAGGCCCGGCAGATCCTCGCGACCGCGGGCGGAGGCTCCGGCTCCGGAGGATCGGTCGGCGGCGCCCACGCGGCGCACGCCCACACCGCGGGCGACGCGGCCACGCACGCCGCCGCCATGAGCTCGATGCCCGCGCCGGGACTCCTGCCGTCGCTGCCCATGCTGCTGGCGCACGTCCTCGCGGCGCTCGCCGCGGGCTGGCTGCTGCGCCGCGGCGACCTCGCCCTGACGCGCCTCGTGCGGCTCTCGGCCCAGGGAGCGCAGGAGGTCGCCCAAGGGGCGCTCGTCCGTTCCCTGCGCGCGGCTCTCGCCCTGGTACGCGCCCTGCGTGCCGGACTCCCCGGCGCCCCCGGCACGGGCTCAGGACCGGCCCGCGCCGCCCACACCCTCGTACCGCCGAAGCTCCGGGCCGCCGCGCTGCAGCACACGGTGATCCGGCGCGGCCCGCCCACCGCGCTCGCCCTCGCCGCCTGACGCGGACCGCTCCCCGGCGCCGTACGTCCCACGCCGTGCTCTTCGAGTACGCGCGTCACGTACCGCAGACCCCCGGAGAGGTACCGCGCCGCGCACCCGCACGCACGCGCGCGTGGCCGTCGGCCACCCGCACCGCGCACCTCCCGAACCCTCCGTACGCCCGGCCCCGTCCCGCCCCGCGGGCCCCGGCCGCCGTACCCACCTGCCGAAACTGGAGCATTCCGCCATGAAGTCCCTGACCCGCGTCTCCCTCGCCGCCGGCGTCGCCGCCTCCGCCGTCCTCGTGCTCTCCGTGCCCGCCTTCGCGCACGTCAGCGTCAGCGCCGAGGGCCAGGCCGCCAAGGGCGGCTACGCGACCGTCAACTTCAAGGTCCCCAACGAGCGCGACGACTCCGCCACGACCAAGCTCGAGGTCACCTTCCCCGCCGACCACCCGCTCGCGTCCGTGATGACGCAGCCCGTGCCCGGCTGGAAGGCGAAGGTCACCAAGACCAAGCTGAAGAAGCCGCTCGAGATCCACGGCGAGAAGATCAACGAGGCCGTCTCCAAGGTCACCTGGACCGCCGACGGCAAGGGCATCGAGCCGGGCACCTTCCAGAAGTTCCCGCTGTCCATCGGCCAGCTCCCCGAGGACGCCGACGAGCTCGTCTTCAAGGCCCTCCAGACGTACGACAACAAGGACGTCGTCCGCTGGATCGAGCCGCAGCAGAAGGGCCAGGACGAGCCCGACTTCCCGGCGCCCGCGCTCGCCCTGACCGCCGCGTCCGACGACCACCACGGGGGCGCCGCCGCGTCCGACGACAAGGCGGCGAAGTCCGACGCCAAGTCCGGCGGCAAGGAGGAGAGCGCCTCCGACAGCGACAGCAGCGACACCACCGCGCGCACCCTCGGCATCGTCGGCATCGTCGTCGGCGCCGCGGGCGTGGCGTTCGGAGTCCTCGCCGGCCGCCGCCGCGGCGCCACCGGCTGAGGCACCCGCCTCGGCTCCCGCGGGACGCGCCCCGGCAACCCGGCCCCGGCGCGTCCCGGCCCCCTCACATCTGGGACATTTTCGTATGCGCAAGTTGAGCAAGAAGACCACCACGTCCGGCACCACCGCCAAGACGCGGGCGCTCGGCGCCGCCGCCCTGCTCGCCGCCGCCACCCTCACCCTGACCGCCTGCGGCAGCGGTGACGGGGACGGCGACAAGAAGAACGCGCCCGTCGCCGACGTCTCCGTGGAGCCCGAGGCCAAGCAGGCCGCGACCGTCCTCGACCGGCCGTTCAAGAAGCCGGACCTCGTCCTCACGGACACGCACGGCAAGAAGTACGACCTGCGCGAGCGGACCAAGGGCAAGCCCGTGCTCCTGTACTACGGCTACACCAACTGCCCGGACGTCTGCCCCCTGACGATGAGCAACATCGCCGTCGCCAAGAAGGACCTCCTCCGCAAGAAGACCGTCACCAAGGCCGAGCTCGACCAGGTCCAGGTCGTCTTCGTGACCACCGACCCCGAGCGGGACACCCCGAAGGAACTCGGCAAGTGGCTCAAGGCCCAGGACCCCGAGTTCATCGGCCTCACCGGCGACTTCCCGACCATCCAGGCCAGCGCCCGCACCGTCGGCATCAGCATCGAGCCGTCCAAGAAGCTCAAGAACGGCAAGATCGAGTCGATGCACGGCACCCAGGTCATCGCCTTCTCGCCGAAGACCGACGCCGGATACGTGGTCTACAACGGCCAGGACACCCGGTCCGAGGAGTACGCGCAGGACCTCCCCAAGATCATCAAGGGACAGAACCCGTGAACCACCGCACCACCCGCCGCCGTCTCCTCACCGGCGGCGCCATAGCGCTGTCGGCCGCCCTGGCCCTCACCGGCTGCGACGACGGCAAGGACAAGAAGAAGTCCACCGGCTCCGACGCGGCTGACAAGCCCCGGATCTCGGTCAGCGGCGCCTACGTGCCCGTGCCCGCCATGGACGACATGGCCGGCGGCTTCTTCACGCTCACCAACAAGGGCGCCGCCGACCGGCTCACCTCGGCGTCCAGCCCGATCGCGGGCAGCGTCACGCTGCACGCCACCAAGGGCAGCACGATGAAGGAGCAGAAGTCCTTCGACGTGCCCGCGAACGGCGAACTCGCCTTCGCCCGCGGCGGGAACCACATCATGTTCGAAAAGCTGAAGCACAAGCCGAAGCAGGGCGACAAGGTCGAGGTCACCCTCCGCTTCGCGAAGTCGGACCCGATCACCGTCGAGATGCCGGTGAAGCCCGCCACGTACAACCCGAAGGGCGGGTCGAAGGACGACGGGGCGGGCGCTCCGAAGGACGGGGCGGGCAACGCGAAGCCGCACTCGGCCAAGGAAATGCACGCCACGCACGGCGCGAACGACTCGCACGGCGCGAACGACTCGCACGACTCGCACGCGAAGAACTCGTCGCACACGTCGCACTGAGGGGACTGAAGAGTTGATGCGGACCACCGCTCCCCGCCCGGGGCCCACCGGCATCGGGCGGCTGCTGCTCGTCGTCGGGGCCCTGCTCGGCACCGTCCTCGGAGCCGTCCTGGCCACCGCGGCGCCCGCCGACGCGCACGCCGCGCTGACCGGCAGCGACCCCACGCGGGGATCGGTGGTCGCCAAGGCACCCGACCGGGTGTCCCTGACCTTCTCCGAGAAGATCGCTATGTCCGACGGCTCCATCCGGGTCCTCGACCCCAAGGGCAAGCGCGCGGACAACGGCAAGACCAGCGACCTCGGCAAGAACACCTACGGCGTGAAGCTCCGCCCCGGCCTGCCCGACGGCACCTTCACCGTCGCCTACCAGGTCGTCTCCGCCGACAGCCACCCCATCGCCGGAGCCTTCACCTTCTCCATCGGCGCGCCGTCCGACACCACCGTCTCCCTCGGTGACCAGGAAGTCGGCGGCGGGGTCGTCGGCGCCCTCTACGGCTTCGCCCGCTACGTCTCGTACGCCGGTTTCATCGTGGTCGTCGGCGGCGCCGCCTTCGTCCTCGGCTGCTGGCAGCGCGGCGCGGGCGTCCGGCCGCTGCAGCGCCTCGTCGTCTCCGGCTGGCTCGCCCTCACCGGCTCCACCCTCATGACGCTGCTCCTGCGCGCGCCCTACACCGGCTCCGGGAAGCTCGGCGACGCCTTCGACCTCGCCAAGCTCAGCGACGTCCTGCAGACCAAGACGGGCGCCGCGCTCGTCTCCCGGATGCTGCTGCTCGCCGCGGCCGCGCTGTTCATCGCCGTGCTCTTCGGCGCGTACGAGAAGCGCGAGGACGCCAAGGAGAAGCGGGACCTCGCCTTCGGCCTGGCCATCGGCGGCAGCGTCGTCGCCATCGGCATCGCGGCCACCTGGGCGCTCGCCGAACACGCCTCGACCGGCATCCAGGCCGGGCTCGCCATGCCCGTCGACGTCCTGCACCTGCTTGCCGTCGCCGTCTGGCTCGGCGGGGTCACGTCCCTGCTGCTGTGCCTGTACCGCGCGCCGGACGTCGACGCGAGCGCCGTGCGCCGCTTCTCCAAGGTCGCCTTCGGCAGCGTCATCACGCTCGCCGCGACCGGCCTCTACCAGTCCTGGCGGCAGGTCGGCTCCTGGACCGCGCTCGTCGAGACCGGCTACGGGCAGCTGCTCCTCATCAAGATCGGGCTCGTCGTCGTCCTCGTCGGCATCGCCTCCGTCTCGCGCCGCTGGACCCGGCGGATCGCCGCCGAGGCGGGCGGCATGGCGCCCGAGGCGGCAGCGGCGGCGGTCGTCGAGCAGCGCATCCGCACCACCAAGAAGAAGAAGCCCGTCGCCGTGGCGCACAGCTCCAAGACGGGGGTCTCGGCGGACACCGGGACGGTCGACGCGAACGCCACGGGCGACACGAACGCCACCAAGGGCGCCGGATCCAACTCCGGCAGCGGGCCCGGCTCCGACAGCGGGAGCGGCAAGGACAAGAGCAAGGACAGAGGCAAGGACAGGGGCAAGGGCAGGGGCAAGGACGAGGAGCAGACGGCGGCGGCCAAGGCCCCCGGCCAGGACAAGCGCTCCGCCCAGCTCGCCCGGCAGCGGGCCGCCATGGACGCCGCCCGCGAGAAGCGCATCCGCGACGCCGACCCGCACCGCTCGGGCCTGCGCCGCTCCGTACTCGCCGAGGCGGGCGTCGCCGTCGTCCTGCTCGCCGTCACCACCATCCTGACCAGCACCGAACCCGGGCGCACCGAGGAAGAGGCCAAGAACGCCTCCTCATCGACGCAGCTGCCCGCGGGCCCGGTCAAGGTCAAGATTCCGTTCGACACCGGCGGAGAGGACGGCAAGGGCATCGTGCGCCTGGAGCTCACGCCCGGCCGCACCGGCAGCAACGACCTGCACGTCTTCGCCACCCGGGCCAACGGCAGCGGCTTCGACCTGCCCGAGGTGAAGATCTCCTTCACCCTCAAGGCCAAGAAGCTCGGCCCCCTGCCGGTCGCCACCGACCGCATCGCCACCGGACACTGGAGCGCGAGCGGAGTACAGATTCCGATGGCCGGAGACTGGAAGGTCGCGGTGACCGTCCGCACCTCCGACATCGACCAGGTCACCCTCACCAAGAACGTGCAGATCGGCTGAACCACCATGGCGGACCACACCATTTCGCGACGGCGCCTGCTCGGCACGGCGGGCGCCACCGGCCTCGCCCTCGGCGCGGCGGGCAGCGCCGCCGGATACGCGGCCGCGTCATCCGGCTCGGACTCCTCGGGCACCTCCCGCACGCCGCTGACCGCGCTCGGCGCCGACGAGGTGATGTTTCACGGGAAACATCAGCCCGGCATCACCACGCCCGTCCAGGCACGCGGCCACCTCATCGCCTTCGACCTCGCGCCCGGCACCGGACGCAAGGAGGCGGCGGCCCTGATGCGCCGCTGGTCCGCGGCCGCCAAGCGGCTCATGGCGGGCCTGCCGGTCGACGGCCACGACCGCGACACCGACATCGCACGAGACGCGGGCCCGTCCTCGCTCACCGTCACCTTCGGCTTCGGGCACGGCTTCTTCGGCCGCACCGGCCTGGAGAAGCAGCGCCCGGCCGCCCTGGACCCGCTGCCCGAGTTCTCCTCCGACCGGCTCGACAAGGACCGCAGCAACGGCGACCTGTGGGTGCAGATCGGCGCCAACGACCCGCTCGTCGCGTTCCACGCCCTGCGCGCCCTCCAGAAGGAGACGGGCTCCGCGGCGCGGGTCCGCTGGCAGATGAACGGCTTCAACCGCGCGCCCGGCGCCACCGCCCGCCCCATGACCGCCCGCAACCTCATGGGCCAGATCGACGGCACCAACAACCCGAAGCCGTCCGACGACGACTTCAACAAGCGGATCTTCGTGCCCGAGCGGCGCGACGGCGCCGACCCCGCCTGGATGGCGGGCGGCTCCTACGCCGTCGTACGCCGCATCCGGATGCTCCTCGACGACTGGGACGAGCTCTCCACCAAGGCCCAGGAGGACGTCATCGGCCGCCGCAAGGCCGACGGTGCCCCCCTCACCGGCGGCACCGAGACCAGCGAGATGGACCTGGAGAAGACCCGCGCCGACGGCCAGCTCGTCGTCCCCCTCAACGCCCACGCCCGCATCAGCCGCCCCGACCAGAACGGCGGCGCCGCGATGCTGCGGCGCCCCTTCTCGTACCACGACGGCTTCGACGCCAAGGGCGACCCCGACGCGGGCCTGCTGTTCATCTGCTGGCAGGCCGACCCGCTGCGCGGCTTCGTCCCCGTGCAGCGCAAGCTCGACCGCGGTGACGCCCTCTCGAAGTTCATCCGGCACGAAGCGAGCGGGGTGTTCGCGGTGCCGGGGGGTGCGGGGGCCGGGGAGTACGTGGGGCAGGCCTTGCTGGAAGGGTGAGCCCCGGGTGACCGGCGCGCATTAGGGTGAGCCCATGTCGGCGACGCGCTACACCTACCTCGGCCCCGAAGGCACCTTCACCGAAGCGGCCCTGCGCACACTCCCGGAAGCGGCCACGCGTGAGCTGGTTCCGATGGTGTCCGTGCCGGCCACCCTCGACGCGGTGCGCAGCGGTGAGGCCGCGGCGGCGCTCGTGCCCATCGAGAACTCGGTGGAGGGCGGCGTCACGACGACCGTCGACGAGCTCGCCAAGGGTCAGCCGCTGATGATCTACCGCGAGGTCGTGCTGCCGATCGCCTTCGCGCTCCTGGTGCGCCCCGGCACCGAGCTCAAGGACATCAAGACGGTGACCGGCCACCCGGTGTCGCAGCCGCAGGTGCGCAACTGGCTGCGGGCCACCCTGCCGGACGCCCTGTGGGAGTCGGCGGCGTCCAACGCGGACGGGGCGCGGCTCGTGCAGGAGGGTCGGTACGACGCGGCGTTCGCGGGCGAGTTCGCGGCGGCCACATACGGCCTGGAGCCGCTGGTCACCGACATCCACGACGCGGTGAACGCCGCGACGCGGTTCGTGCTCGTGGGCCGTCCGGCCCGGCCCGCCGCGCCGACGGGCGCGGACAAGACATCGGTGGTCATCTGGCTCGGCGACGACCACCCCGGTGCCCTGCTCGAACTGCTCCAGGAGTTCGCGGTGCGCGGGGTCAACCTGATGCGGATCGAGTCCCGGCCGACGGGGCAGGGCATCGGCAATTACTGCTTCTGCGTGGACGCGGAGGGGCACATCACGGACCGCCGTGTGGGCGAGGCGCTGATGGGCCTGAAGCGGATCAGCCCGAAGGTGCGGTTCCTCGGGTCGTATCCGCGGGCGGGGGTGGCGGTGGCGGACGTGCGCCCGCTGCGCCCCGGGACGTCCGACGAGGAGTTCACGGCGGCGTCGGACTGGCTGACGCGCTGCCAGGACGGCCGATTCTGAGCGTTTGAAGCGCTTCCGGGCGGTGTGCCCGCAGTCCTACCTGCAGATTTATCTTGTCCACAGAAGTTATCCACAGGTGCCCTTCTCGACCTGGGGACAAGTCGACAACGTCAGGCGACAGAGTCGACAAATCAGCACCCAGCACCCGAATCGGTCACTTGTCCCACGCGTCACGCTTCGTCCACCAGTTTCCATTGATCAACTCTTTGGAGTTAACCAATTCCACCCGAAAGTTGGCGCGGTGTTGGTTTGGGCAGGAATCCCTCGCCCTGGAGAGGTTTTCGGAAGGCCCCCTTCCGATGTCCACAGATCTTTCGCACAGCCTGTGGATAACTTTTCCGAGAGCCCACATTCCTGTGGACAACCGATGCCCCAAGTCCCGTTCTCCACAAGGGGATCGGGTCAAGGCGGCACGTTCCGTCTGCCCCGTTTCGGGGAATGGCGCCCCTTTTATTGACCCCGGAAGCCGCCAGCGAACTCGCGCCAGCCGCCCACGCCGCGCACGCCGCTCCCCGGGAATTCCCATTCCGGCAAATCGGTCATAATGCCGCCACCGGGAATATCAGGTCGTGGGCCGGAACCGCGCAACGGTAGCCTGGAGGGGTGATTGACCTTCGCCTGCTCCGTGAGGACCCCGACCGTGTTCGCGCTTCGCAGCGCGCCCGTGGAGAGGACGTCGGCCTCGTCGACTCCCTGCTCTCCGCCGACGAGCGGCGCAGGTCGTCCGGGCTCCGCTTCGACGAGCTCCGCTCCGAGCAGAAGGCGCTCGGCAAGCTCATCCCCAAGGCCTCCGGCGACGAGAAGGCCGCGCTCCTGAAGAAGGCGGGCGAGCTCGCCGCCGCCGTCAAGGCGGCGAACGCGGAGCAGGACGAGGCCGACGAGGAGACCAAGCGCCTCCTGCTCAAGCTCGGCAACCTCGTGCACGAGGACGTGCCCGTCGGCGGCGAGGAGGACTTCGTCGTCCTGGAGACGCACGGCACGATCCGTGACTTCGCCGCGGAGGGCTTCGAGCCCAAGGACCACCTGGAGCTCGGCCAGGCCCTCGGCGCCATCGACGTCGAGCGCGCCGCCAAGGTCTCCGGGTCCCGCTTCTACTACCTGACGGGCGTCGGCGCCCTCCTGGAGCTCGCCCTGGTCAACGCGGCGATCGCGCAGGCGACGGAGGCCGGGTTCATCCCGATGCTGACCCCCGCCCTGGTCCGCCCGCACGCCATGGAGGGCACGGGCTTCCTCGGCCAGGCCGCGGAGAACGTGTACCACCTGGAGAAGGACGACTTCTACCTGGTCGGCACGTCCGAGGTCCCGCTCGCGGCGTACCACATGGACGAGATCATCGACGCCGACAAGCTCCCCCTGCGGTACGCGGGCTTCTCGCCCTGCTTCCGCCGCGAGGCGGGCACGTACGGCAAGGACACCCGCGGCATCTTCCGGGTGCACCAGTTCGACAAGGTCGAGATGTTCTCGTACGTCGCTCCGGAGGACGCCGAGAACGAGCACAAGCGGCTCCTCGACTGGGAGAAGCAGTGGCTGAACAGCCTGGAGCTGCCCTTCCAGGTGATCGACGTCGCCACCGGCGACCTGGGCTCGTCCGCGTCGCGCAAGTTCGACTGCGAGGCGTGGATCCCCACGCAGGGCAAGTACCGCGAGCTGACGTCCGCGTCGAACTGCGACGGCTTCCAGGCCCGCCGCCTGTCCGTGCGGATGCGCGAGGAGCGGGACGGCAAGAAGAACGTGCAGCCGCTGGCCACGCTGAACGGCACGCTGTGCGCGGTGCCGCGCACGATCGTGGCGCTCCTGGAGAACCACCAACTCGCCGACGGCTCGGTGCGCGTCCCCGAGGTGCTTCGCCCGTACCTGGGCGGCCGGGAGATTCTGGAGCCCACCGCCAAGTGAGCACCGCTCCGGCCGGCACCAGCGGCCCCGACCTTCCGTACCGGCTCGTCGCGACCGACCTCGACGGGACGCTCCTGCGCCCCGACGACACGGTCTCGGCGCGCACCCGCGACGCGCTCACCGCGGTCACCGCGGCGGGCGCGGCCCACATCATCGTCACCGGCCGCTCCGTGCCGTGGACGCGGCACGTCCTGGACGACCTCGGCTACGAGGGGCTCGCGGTGTGCGGGCAGGGCGCGCAGGTCTATCACGCGGGTGAGCGCCGGCTCCTGACGTCGGTGACGCTCGACCGGCAGCTCGCCGGTCTTGCGCTCGCGAAGATAGAGGCGGAGGTCGGCCCGCTGGCGCTCGCCGCGAGCCGTGACGGCCTGGACGGCGAGGTCCTGGTGGGGCCGGGGTACGTGGTCCAGGACGGGCCGCTCCCTGTCATCCCGCTCCGGGACCAGGCCGACCTGTGGGCCGCCCCGCTCAACAAGCTGTACGTGCAGCATCCCGGGCTCGACGACGACGCCCTCGCGGCCGTGGCGCGGGACATCGCGGGTGACCTCGTCGGCGTCACGATGGCGGGCGAGGGCATAGTGGAGCTGCTTCCGCTCGGTCTGACCAAGGCGACGGGTCTGTCCCTCGCGGCGCGGCGGCTCGGCATGAAGGCCGTGGACACGATCGCCTTCGGCGACATGCCCAACGACATCCCGATGTTCGCCTGGGCCGCGCACGGCGTGGCCATGGCCAACGCCCATGAGGACCTCAAGGCCGTGGCGAGCGCGGTGACGGCGTCCAACGAGGACGACGGCATCGCGGTGGTGCTCGAGCAGATGCTGGCCTGAGCTTCGGCTTTGGCGTGCGCCACGGTTCGGCGTGAGCTATGAGCCGACGTGAGCCACGCTTCGGCATGAGCCATGAGCCGACGCGAGCGTTGTGCGCAGTGCCCGGCACCGGTGCGGTGCCGGGCACTGTGGCGTCGGGAGGGGCGGCCCGCGCAGCGATGCGCGCTCGAAGCGGCCGCCCCCGGGCAGTCTCCCCCGTGGCGGGGCTCCACGGAGAGGGGTAACTGCTCCGGAGCCTGCCGCGGACTGCCCAGCCGGGAGCGCGACGGACCTCTGCGGGACATCGTCGGCCCCACTCCCAGTCGGTGTGCGCCGGTGCTTCGAGGTCCCGGCGCGGTGCACCAACTACTCTGCCGGTGGGGCGAGTTGACCGCCACCGAATTATGGGCGGGGCGGTCGGCCGTCCGGGGCGGCGGCGCTGCGTGCGGCGGCGCTACTTGCGGCGCCGCTTGCGCCGTCGGGCCCGGCTGAAGAACCATCCCGCGGGTGGCTCGTCGGACCGCCACGGCTGGGGCTCGGGGGCCTGCTCCCGCCAGCGGGCGGTGAGCATGCGGGCCCGCGCGGAGGGCTCGGCGGTCTCCGCGGAACGTATGAAGTCGTCGTCGAGAACCACGTCGTCCCAGAGGTCACCGCCCTCACCCGGGCGGCCCTTGTCGCGGTTGTCTTCCGATGCCATCGAGGCACCTCCCAGCCACAGCTCTGCATCCCCCTCCCACCAGTGTCCCGGCAGGAGGGTGAAAGCGCCGTCAAGAGCTCCCCTAGGGGATCACCAGGGGGCGGGGGTCAGGGGGCGGGGCTCACTCCTCCCCGGCAAGGGTCAGCGTGCGCAGCTTCTGGCCCGCGTACCACGTGGCGCCGACCGTGACGACGATCAGCAGGATCACCGCGGCGGGCAGGCCCACGTCGGAGGTGACGAGCTCGCCGCCGTCCGCGGCCTTGTGGGCCACGGCCAGGGACCACTGCTGGACGCTCAGGGTGCGGGCGCCCGCGACCAGGGAGCCGAAGAGGGCCTCCCACACGAGCGCGTACACGAGCCCGAACACCACGGCGTGCTTGGTGACGGTGCCGAGCAGCAGGAAGATCGCCGCGTACGCGATGGAGGAGACGAGGGCCGCGATCGTGTAGGCCACGGCGACCTGCTGGCCGTTGCCGTTGAGGATCAGGCCCGCGATGAGCGTCGGGATCGCGGAGAACGCCATGGTCACGGCGATGGCGACGGTCAGCTTGGTGGTGATGATCGTGGGCCGCTTGACCGGCTTGGCGAGCAGATAGACCACGGACCCGTCGTCGATCTCGGGTCCGATGGCGCCGGTGCCCGCGATGACGCCGATGATCGGCACCATCGTGGCGAGCGCGAAGCCGCCGAGCAGGTCGGACGCGACCTGGTCGTCGGCGCCGCTGAAGCCGCGTACCGCCGCGGAGATCACGATGAGCAGCAGCGGCAGGGCCAGGAGGATCAGTGCCCGGCGGCGGCCGAGCAGGGCCCGGTAGGTGAGCCGGGCGACAGTGGGGTCGTACACGGTGGCTCCCTTCAGGCCGCGACGAGGTAGGAGAAGACCGACTCGAGCGACTCGTCGGAGGGCGAGACGGTGAGCAGGCGGATGTCGTGTTCGCGGGCGATGCGGGGCAGGAGGGTGGTGAACCGGCCGAAGTCGACGGCCTGGATGCGCAGGGCGCCCTCGTCGAGGTCGACCTCGATGCCCGCGGTGGACGGGTCGGCGATCAGCGCGGCGGCCAGCGCGCGGTCGTCGCTCGATCGCACCACGTAGCGGTGCGGCCGGTCCGTCATCAGGCGGCGGATCTTGCGGAAGTCGCCGCTGGCCGCGTGGCGTCCGGCGACGATGACCTCGATGTGGGACGCGAGCTGCTCGACCTCTTCGAGGATGTGCGAGGAGAACAGGACGGTGCGGCCCTCGTCGCCCATCTTCCGCAGCAGCTCCATGAGTTGCATGCGCTGGCGCGGGTCCATGCCGTTGAAGGGCTCGTCGAGCAGCAGCACGGCCGGTTCGTGGACGAGCGCGGAGGCCATCTTCACGCGCTGCCGCATGCCTTTGGAGTACGTGGAGATCTTGCGGTCCTGCGCGTACTCCATCTCGACCGTGGCGAGCGCCTTCTGGGCGGCCTTCTTGCCCAGGCCGTGCAGCTCCGCGTTGGCGACGACGAATTCCCGGCCGGTGAGGAAGTCGTACATCCCCTCGCGCTCGGGGACGATGCCCAGGTGCTTGTAGATCTGTTCGTTGCGCCAGGTCGGCTTGTCGTCGAGGGTGACGCTGCCGGTGGAGGGGGCGAGGAAGCCGCCCATCATGCTGATGAGGGTGGACTTTCCGGCGCCGTTGGGGCCCAGCAGGCCGGTGACTCCGGGGCTGATCGTCATGGTGATGTCGTTGACCGCCACCACGTTGCCGAACCAGCGGGATACGTGGTCGATGCTGATACTGGACATGTCTAGAGTCCGACCTTCCGGTAGCGGCGCAGCAGGGCCGCGTAGCTGCCCGCGATGAGGGCGAGGACGACGAGGAGGAAGACGACGCCCGCTCCGGCCGAAGGGCCTTCGTTGCCCGGGTACGAGGAGGTCGCTCCGAGGAAGGCGGTCTGGACGCCGTCGATGAGCGTGATGGGCGAGAAGAGGCCGAGCCACGGGACGGCGCTGTCGCTGCCCTGTTCGTGAGCGATGGCCTGGACGGTGGAGACCGCTCCGTAGGAGATGGTCAGGACGGCGATGACGGCGGCGATGCCGAAGCCGCGGCGCGGGGTGATCGCGGAGATGACGAGGGAGATCCCGGCGAAGAGCAGCGACAGGAGCGCCACGGACGCGAGCCCCTGGGCGAAGCCCTTCGTCTGCTCCATGAAGTCCAGTTTCGCCAACAGGGCGCCTACGTAGAGCACGATCAGCGGCGCGGCGGTGAGGACGAACAGGGCCGACGCCATCGCCGCGAACTTCGCGCGGACGTAGTCGACGTGCTCGATGGGGCGCGAGAAGTACAGCGGGACGGTCTTGAACCGCAGGTCCCTGGAGACGGTCTGCGGGGCCTGCGCCGCTACGTAGAGACCGATGACGGCCTGGAGGACGACCGCGTAGCGCGTGTAGTCGAGGGGCAGGTCGTTGGCCTTCGTGGTGACGGCGACCGCGACCATGATGACGGCGGGGACGCACATGACCGCGAAGAGGATCATGGGCAGGACCTTGGACTTCACGGAGCGGCCGAGGCCGTAGGCGCCGCGCAGGCTCTGCGAGTACAGGGAGCGGCGGGCGTAGGCGCGGCCGAGGCGTGCGCCGTCGTAGTTGCGGTAGCCGATGTTGTGGATCCGCGTCTGCTCAACCGCCATGACGGACCGCCTCCTTCCGGTCTTCCTGTCCCGCTTCCCGTTCCGCTTCCTGTCCCGGCGTTCCCGCCGTGTTCTCCTGCGGTTCGGAGCGGAACACCTCCGCGATGTGGTGGCGGCGCTGCTCCATGCGGACGAGGCCGAGGCCGAGGTCGGCGACCACGTCGCGGACGAGGTCGTACGTCTCCTCGCCCGCCGCTTCGAGCAGCACGGTGTGGCCCGCGCCGGGCAGCCCGCCGCCGTCGTCCTGGGTGGCCACGCCGCGGCTCTTGAGGGCGGCGCGGAGCGCGCCGGTGCCGTCCGGGTGCGCGTCGCTGTCGGTGACCTCGACGGCGAGGGTCGCCGTGGTCTGGGTGAAGTCCGAGGTGGAGCTGGAGCGGAGCAGCTTGCCGCCGTCGATGACGACGACGTGGTCGCAGGTGCGCTCCAGTTCGCCGAGGAGGTGCGAGGTGACGAGGACCGAGATGCCGAAGTCGGTGTGGACGCGGCGGATCAGACCGAGCATCTCGTCGCGGCCGACCGGGTCGAGGCCGTTGGTCGGCTCGTCGAGGAAGACCAGCTGGGGGTCGTGGACGAGGGCCTGGGCGAGCTTCACGCGCTGCTTCATGCCGGTCGAGTAGCCGCCGATGGGGCGGTAGCGCTCTTCGTAGAGGCCGACGTGGCGCAGGGTGTCCGCGGTGCGCTCGCGGGCCGCGGCGGGCGGCAGGCCCGACATGCGCGCCATGTGCACCACGAACTCGGTGGCCGAGACGTCGGGCGGCAGGCAGTCGTGCTCCGGCATGTAGCCCACGCGCTCGCGGATCCGGGCGCCGTCGGTCGCGACGTCGAGGCCGAGCACGGCCGCGCGGCCCTCCGTGGCGGGGGACAGGCCCAGAAGAATCTTGATCATGGTGGACTTGCCGGCTCCGTTGGCCCCGACGAGTCCGGTCACACCGGGCCCTATGTCCAAGGAGAGCCGGTCAAGCGCGGTCACCCTCGGGAACCGCTTGCTCAGGCTTTCGGTCGCGATCACAGTCACGTTTTCGACGGTAGTGGCGGGGGCCACACCGGGGCGTCAGTCCAAGGGCTTGTCCGCTGTCACTCTCGAGTATTACGGGCCCGTAAGGGTCCTACGGAAGTCGACCCCTGGGGGTTCTTCCGGAGGTGTTCCTCAGGGTCCGGCCCCACCCCACCCGGAGGTGTCCCGCAGATGTCGCGCGGGGTCGTGCAGACCTATTGACGCAGCCGCCGGTCATTGTCACATTCATCAGTGTCAAGTTACGAGCGCGTACGGCGAGCGGCCGGACGGGCTCGGACAGGCGTGGACCGGACACGGGACGGACGGTGGCATGACCTCAGCAGTGAAGGGTGAACTCTCCGCGGAGCTGCGGGGGTTCAGGCGCGTGCAGACCCTCGCGTACGAGTGCGCGGAGGCGGTCGCCGCCCAGCTCAAGCCGGGCGTGACGGAGCGCGATGCGGCGCGGATGCAGCGGGAGTGGCTGCGCGAGCGGGGCGTGCGGGACTGGTTCCACCTGCCCTTCGCCTGGTTCGGCGACCGCACGGCGTTCGTGAACTTCCGCATCCCGCTGCAGTTCTTCCCGACGCACCGCAAGCTGGAGCCGGGGATGCCGTTCATCCTCGACATGGCCCCGGTGTACGAGGGCTTCACGGCGGACATCGGCTACTCGGGCTGCCTCGGCCTGAACCCCGTGCACGACAAGCTCCTCGCCGACCTCGAGGCGCATCGCGAGCTGATCCTGCGCGAGGTCCGCGAGCGCCGCTCACTGCGGGAGATCTACGAGGACGTGGACCGCCTCATGGTCCGCCAGGGGTATGCCAACCGCCATCGCGCGTATCCCTTCGGCGTCATCGCGCACAAGGTCGACCGGGTCAAGGAGCGCCGGCTCTCCCCGCACGTGTTCGGCTTCGGCACGCAGTCCCTGAAGGGCCTCGCGAGCGACGCGCTGCGCGGCCACCGGGACGGCTGGTCGCCCCTGTGGTCGCCGTACAAGTTCTCCGACCACCCGCCGCAGCCGGGCCTGTGGGCGGTCGAGCCGCACCTCGGATTCCGGGGCACGGGCGCGAAGTTCGAGGAGATCCTGGTCGTCACCGACTCCAAGGACCCGGACGAGAGCGCGTTCTGGCTGGACGACGACCTGCCGCACGTGCGGCGCTGGGCCGAGGAGAGGGCTGCCGCATGACCATCGAGGACCTCAAGGGCGCGCGCGAGCGCTGGGTGCGCACCGGCGGCGTGGAGCTGTGCGTCGCCGAGCTGGGCGACGCGGAGCAGCCCACGGTGCTGCTGGTGCACGGCTATCCGGACTCCAAGGAGGTGTGGTCGCGGGTGGCCGCGCGGCTCGCCGAGCGCTTTCACGTGGTGCTGTACGACGTGCGCGGCCACGGCAGGTCGACGGCGCCGAAGCCGCTGCGCGGCGGCTTCACCCTGGAGAAGCTGACCGACGACTTCCTCGCCGTCGCGGACGCGGTCAGCCCGGACAGGCCGGTGCACCTGGTGGGGCACGACTGGGGCTCGGTGCAGGCCTGGGAGTTCGTGACGGTGCAGCGCACGCAGGGGCGCATCGCGTCGTTCACGTCGATGTCGGGCCCGTCCCTCGACCACTTCGGGCACTGGATCAAGAAGCGCATGGCGCGGCCGACCCCGCGCCGGACGGCACAGCTCATCGGCCAGGGCGCCAAGTCCTGGTACGTGTACATGCTGCACACGCCCGTGCTGCCCGAGCTCGCCTGGCGCGGCCCGCTCGGCAAGAGCTGGCCGCGCATGCTCCAGCGCCTGGAGAAGGTCCCCGCGGACGGCTATCCCACCCTGTCGCTGCCGTCGGACGCCGCGCACGGCGCCTGGCTCTACCGGGACAACGTCCGCACCCGTCTGCGCAGGCCACGCCCGGACGCGTACGCGCACGTGCCGGTGCAGCTCATCACGCCGTCCGGGGACATCTTCCTGTCGGAGCGGCTGTACGACGACCTGGAGCTGTGGGCCCCGCGGCTGACGCGGCGCACGCTCCCGGCCAAGCACTGGGTGCCGCGCACCCGGCCCGACCAACTGGCGGCGTGGATCACCGAGTTCGTCACGGCCCACGAGGACGGCGGCCCGACCCTGACGAGCGCGGCCCCGGCCACGGGCACGTACGCCGACCGGTTCGCGGGCCAGCTGGTCCTGGTCACCGGCGCGGGCAGCGGCATCGGCCGGGCCACGGCGTTCGCGTTCGCCGAGGCGGGCGCCCGCGTGGTGGCCGTCGACCGGGACGCGGAGTCCGCGGCCCGCACCGCCGAGCTGTCCCGTCTGATCGGCGCGCCCGCCGCCTGGGCCGAGACGGTCGACGTCAGCGACGAGCAGGCCATGGAGAAGCTCGCCGAGAAGGTCGCCGCGGACTACGGCGTGGTGGACGTCCTGGTGAACAACGCGGGCATCGGCCTCTCCGGCTCCTTCCTCGACACGGGCGCCGACGACTGGAAGAAGGTCCTCGACGTCAATCTGTGGGGCGTCATCCACGGCTGCCGTCTCTTCGGCAAGCAGATGGCCGAGCGCGGCCAGGGCGGCCACATCGTCAACACCGCGTCCGCGGCGGCCTATCAGCCCTCCAAGGCGCTGCCCGCGTACAGCACGTCGAAGGCGGCCGTCCTGATGCTCAGCGAGTGCCTGCGCGCGGAGCTCGCGGGCCAGGGCATAGGTGTCTCCGCGATCTGCCCGGGCTTCGTGAACACGAACATCACGGCGACGGCCCGCTTCGCCGGCGTCTCCGCGGACGAGGAGAAGCGCCGCCAGAAGAAGTCCGCGCGCCTGTACGGCCTGCGCAACTATCCGCCGGAGAAGGTGGCCGCCGCCGTCCTGCGCGCCGTCGTCCGCAACCAGGCGGTGGTGCCCGTCACCCCGGAGGCCCGCGGCGCCCACCTCATGTCCCGCTTCACACCCAAGGCCCTGCGTGCGATCGCCCGATTGGAGCCACCGCTGTGACCCCGCGGCACGACACGACACCCCCGCCCGACGAGCACCACACGTCCGACGAGCACTACCCGATCACTCCGCGCCGGGTCTCGTTCGACTGGGACGCGACGCCGCTGCACTGGATACCGGACGAGCCCACGGCCACCCACGTCATCAACGTCCTGCATCTGCTGCTCCCCGCGGGCGAGCGGTGGTTCGTGAAGGTCTTCAAGGAGGGCCTGCCGCTGATCACGGACCCGGTGCTGCGGGCAGACGTGAAGGGGTTCATGGGCCAGGAGGCCACGCACAGCGTGCAGCACGCGTACGTGCTCGACCACCTGGCCGCGCAGCACCTCGACACGGCCGGCTTCACCAAGTACGTCGACTTCCTCTTCGAGCGGCTGCTCGGCGAGCAGCCGCCGCTGGGGGCGCCGATCCCGACGCAGGAGTGGCTGCGCTTCCGGCTCGCGATCGTCGCGGCCATCGAGCAGTTCACGGCCGTCCTCGGCGACTGGGTGCTGTCCGCCGACGCCCTCGACCGGGCCCGCGCCGACGAGGTCATGCTGGACCTGCTGCGCTGGCACGGCGCGGAGGAGGTCGAGCACCGCGCGGTCGCCTTCGACATGTACCAGCACTGCGGCGGCACGGGAGCGCCCCGGTACGCGCGGCGCATCGCGGGCATGGCGGTCACGGCGCCCGTGATGCTGTACCTGTGGATCTGGGGCAGCGCGTATCTGCTCCGGCACGATCCGCGGCTCGCGGGGCGCCTCGGGTACTCGCTCGCGCGGCACAACAGGGCGGTCCGCAAGGGCCTGCTGCCCACGTGGCGCGAGATCGGCGCGGCCGTGCCCCGCTATCTGCGCCGGTCGTACCATCCGTCGCAGGAAGGCTCGCTGCGCAAGGCCGTCGCGTACCTGGCGCAGTCACCCGCGGCGCGCGTCGCGGCAGCGGCGGCGGGCCGGGCGGCCATCGCGTAGCGGGGAGAAGCACAGGGAAGGACGGGGGAGCGTTGGACGGGCAGCACACTCAGGAGTTCCAGGTCCCGGCGGCGATGCCCCGGGTCGAGTACCGGATAGAGGACCTCGCCCACCACAGCGGCGCCACCGTGCGGACGATCCGGGCCTACCAGGACCGCGGCCTGCTCCCCCGGCCCGAGCGGCGCGGCAGGGCCAACGTGTACGGCGACGCGCACCTGGCCCGGCTGCGGCAGATCGCCGACCTGCTCGACCGGGGCTACACCCTGGCCTCCATCAAGGAGCTCCTGGAGGCCTGGGACGCGGGCCGCGGGCTCGGCGGCGTACTCGGCCTGGCCGCCGAGGTCGACGGCCCCTGGACGGACGAGAAGGCCGACAGGATCACCCGGGCGGAGCTCGACGAGGCGTTCGGGGGCGAGCCGGACGACGCGGCGGTGGCGGACGCGATCGCGCTCGGCGTGCTGGAGCCGCTTCCGGGCCGTGACGACGCGTTTCTGGTGCCCAGCCCGCAAGAGCTCGCGGTGGCCGTGGAGTTGCACGCGGCGGGCGTGCCGCTGTCGGCGATCTCGGGCCATCTGCGGGAGTTGAGGGGGCAGGTCGAGCACATAGCGGCGCGCTTCCTGGAGTTCACGAATGAGCATGTGTTCGCGCGCTATCTGGGGAACCACCCGCCGAGTGAGGCGGACGCGGCCGAGGCGGCGTCACTCGTCCGGAGGCTCCGCCCCCTGGCCCAGCAGTCGGTCGACGCCGAACTGGCCCGAGCGATGCGGCTCTTCGCGACCCGCCATCTGCGCCGCCACCTCTCCGACGAGGAGGCCCCCCGGCACAGCGAGGAGCCCCAGTACGTGGCGCTGCCCGCCCGCACAATGCGGGCCGTGCAGGAGCTCGTTGGCCGGGAGAACGCCCCGGCCTTCATCACGGCGGCCGCCGAACGCGAGCTACAGAGCCGGACATTGGACGCACTTACGGCAAGTCGTGATGAGTCATGACTAGTTGGTCAAAAGCCGCTTCCCATCCCGGAGTTGTCCACAGATTTCCCAAGTCGCCTGTGGATAACTCGACTTGCTTGTGGATCAAACCTGTGGACCGACATTCCTCGATGAAAAGTCGATGGCGAAAAACCGAGCACGCGGAGACGAATCCGCGTCCGGCGTGGAATCCCCGTCCGGCATGCCCGTCAGGCATGATCGATGAGCATGGAGCACCTGCACAGCACCGAGGCCGCCGTCGCCGCCCTGCGCGCGATCGCCCGCGAGTACGAGCGGGAGATCGAGGTCACCCATGACATAGGCGCCGACCGGACCTCCCGCCGCACCGCCGCGGGATTCGAGGTGACGACCGACCCGGACGGTTCGCTCCCGCACGAGGCGTTCGTGGAGCTCGGCGGCCTGCCGCAGATCTCCGTACGGCTCTATCCGGACGACGACGCGCTGATCACCGTCGACGGCGTCGAGTGCCACGACGTGCCGCGCGACGAGGTGCCCGCCTTCCTGCGGTCGGTCCTCGGCGGCCTCGCCCATGTGAAGGGGCGCCGCTTCCCGCCCGGCTACTGGCTGATCGTGCCGCTCCCCGGCGACAGGACGTACAAGGAGCTCATCCCCATGATCTCCCTGACGCCCTGGCTCAGCGGCCGGGTCCGCTGAGCGCGCGCCGGGCTCCCCTGCGGGACGGCTGCCTCACCTGCGGGATCCGGCCGGGCGGCCCGTACGCTCGACGACATGAGTTTGCGTCTGAGCACCCTGATCCTGCCCGTTCTCCGCTGGCACGAAGGGGGCCGGGAGCGCTGGCGGCGCGCGGAGGAGCTGGGCTTCCACACCGCGTACACCTACGACCACCTCTCCTGGCGGACCTTCCGCGACGGCCCGTGGTTCGGCGCGGTGCCCACGCTGACCGCCGCCGCGGCCGCCACCGAGCGCATCCGCCTGGGCACGCTCGTCACCTCGCCGAACTTCCGGCACCCCGTGACGCTCGCCAAGGAGCTGATCACGCTCGACGACGTGTCGAACGGCCGGATGACGCTCGGCATCGGCGCGGGCGGCGACGGCTTCGACGCGTCCACGCTGCGCCGCTCCGACGAGGCCGCCTGGACGCCCCGTGAGCGCGCGGACCACTTCGCGGAGTTCCTGCCGCTGCTCGACCGGCTGCTCACCGAGGACTCGGTGACCTACGAGGGCGAGCGGTACGCGGCGTACGAGGCGCGCAACATCCCGGGCTGCGTGCAGCGCCCGCGGCTGCCGTTCGCCGTGGCCGCCACCGGGCCGCGCGGCCTGAAGCTCGCGGCGCGCCACGGCCAGGCGTGGGTCACCACGGGCGACCCGAAGATCTCCGCGACCGGCACGCCGGAGCAGTCCCTGGAGGCCATCCGCGGCCAGGTCGACCGGCTCGGGGCGGCCTGCGAAGCGGTCGGCCGCGACGTGGACGAGCTCGACAAGGTTCTGCTCACCGGCTTCACGCCGGACCGGCCGCTCGCCTCCTTCGACGCGTTCGTCGAGTTCGCAGGCAAGCACGCCGCGCTCGGCATCGACGAGATCGTGCTGCACTGGCCGCTGCCCGGCACGGACTTCGCGGCCGACGAGAAGGTCTTCGAGCGCATCGCGACGGAGGCGGTCGCGCAGCTGTAAAGGGCCGTCGGGGCGAGGCCCGAGGTGGGGCAGGGGCGCCCGGGAGTGCGTCGTACTCACATGTGCGCCCCGCCCCACACCCGTGCAGGCATATGCGGGACAATCCCGTACGTGACCCCAGCGACTTCCCGGCCCCGGACCCCGTCCCCCTCCGTCCCGCCCCGGCTGATCGCCACCGACCTGGACGGCACGCTGCTGCGCGACGACAAGTCCGTGTCGGACCGCACGGTGGCCGCCCTCGCCGCCGCCGAGGAGGCCGGGATCGAGGTCTTCTTCGTCACCGGGCGCCCGGCGCGCTGGATGGACGTGGTCAGCGACCACGTGCACGGCCACGGCCTGGCGATCTGTGCGAACGGCGCGGCGGTCGTCGACCTGCACGGCGGCCCCGGCAGCCACCGCTTCACCAAGGTGCGCGCCCTGGCTGCGGCGGACGCCCTGGAGGTCGTACGGCTGCTGCGCGCGGCCGCCCCCGGCACGTCCTTCGCCGTCGACCGGACCGGCGGGGTGCACCACGAACCGGAGTACCCGCCGCTGCGGTTCGACCCCTCGGTCAGCGTGGCGCCCGCCGAGAAGCTCCTCTCGGCGGACTCCGACGGCGCGGAGCAGCCCATCCTCAAGGTGCTCGCCCACCACCCCGAGATGGCGCCGGACGCCTTCCTGGCCCTGGCCCGCGAGGCCGTCGGCGCGCGCGCCGAGATCACCCGCTCCAGCGTGACCGCACTCCTGGAGATCAGCGCCGCCGGCGTCACCAAGGCGGGCACCCTCGCCCTGTGCTGCGCCGAACGCGGCATCTCCCCGCAGGAAGTCGTCGCCTTCGGAGACATGCCGAACGACATCGAGATGCTCACCTGGGCCGGTACGTCGTACGCGATGGACAACGCCCACCCGTCCGTGATCGCCGCCGCCTCCGGGCGCACGGTCGCGAACAACGACGACGGGGTCGCGGTCGTCATCGAACGGATTCTGGCGGACTGCCTCTCCGTAGAGGCCGGTTAGGCAATCGCCCTCCTAGGAGGGACCGGTCAGAGCTTGACCCCGTGCTCGGCCAGCCACTTCTCCGGGTCGACGCCCGAGCCCAGATCCGGGGTGAGCCGCACCTCGAAGTGCAGGTGCGGCCCGGTCGAGTTGCCGGTGGTGCCCGCCTGGCCGAGCCACTGCCCGGTGCGCACCTGCTCCCCCTGGTCGACGGTGACGGCGGCGAGGTGCGCGTACTGCGTGTAGTAGCCGTTCGGATGGCGCACCACGACCTCGATGCCGAAGCCGCCGCCGCACGCCACCCGCTCCACACGCCCCGCGCCCGCCGCCCGGT
>NZ_JBHYJH010000026.1:28458-72834 GCF_042740445.1 Streptomyces sp. NPDC059003
TGCCGAAGCCGCCGCCGCACGCCACCCGCTCCACACGCCCCGCGCCCGCCGCCCGCACCGGCGCCCCGATGCCGACGGCGAAGTCCTGCCCCGTGTGCCGGTGCGCCCAGCGCTCACCCGCGCTGTCGAAGCCCGCGGACAGGTCGTACGCCTCCACGGGCGGCACCCACGCGCGCGTGGCGGGCGTTTCCGGCTGCGCGAGCCTCACCGCGCCCCGGCACCGCCCCGCCGCGACCGACCGGTCCGCCTCGCCCTGCAGCGTCCACCGCGCCGACTCCAGCTTCGCCTCGATGTCCCGCTTGAGGCGGGCCAGGCGCGCGGTGTGGCGGTCAAGGGCCCGCCGGGCGCGGTCCGCCGACCGTCTGGCCTCGGTGAGCCGGCCGGCGGCCTGCTGGGTCTTGGCGACGGCGTTGGTGACGGCGAGGTCCGCCTGGCCCAGGGCCCGCCTGCCGCGCATGAGCGCGTCGGGGCTCTCGGCGAGCAGCAGCCGCGCGGTGAGCGAAAGGCCACCGCCGGTGCGGTACTGGGCGCTGGCCAGCCGGCCCAGGTCCTCGTGCAGTACGGCGACCTGGTCCCGCTCCTTGGCGAGCAGCCGGTCGAGGCCCTGGACGCGGGTGCGCTGCTCGCCGGCCGCGCGCCGCCCGGTCTCGTAGCGCTGGGTGGCCGCCGACGCCTCTTCGTAGAGCCGCGCCACCTCCGCGCTGGTGCTCGGCCCGTCGGCCCGGTCTCCGCCCTCGGACGCCGCCGCGCACGGGGCACCGGCGACGGCGAGCGCGCACAGCAGAGCCGACACGAGGGCCAGGCTGCGCGGGCGGCGTGGAGGTGGGCGCATGTCACGGATCGTTGCCCGCGGGCGCGGGCGGCTCCCAGCTGACTCGTGCGCGCGGGGGACCGGGTGACTCGTACGGCGCAGACGCGTACGGCCGAACGGCGGTCCCTCGGTGAGGCAGCCCCGGTGCGGGGCCCGTCAGCGCGGCCACCGGTCAGCACGGCGACCCGTCAGCGCGGCCATCCGTCAGCGCGGCCACCCGTCAGTGCGGCCACCCGTCAGTGCGGTGCCTCCCACACCACCGTCGTGCCGCCGCCGTCCTCGCCGATGCCGGGCCCGTACCAGCTGTCGCCGCCCAGGGACTCGGCCCGCCTCTTGAGGTTCTTCAAGCCGCTGCGGCGGCCACCCTCCGCGATGCCCACGCCGTCGTCCGCGACGGTCAGACGGACGCCCTGACGGCCGTCCGGCAGGACGTGCGTGGCGTCGACCACGACGTCGATGCGCGCGGCCTGCGCGTGCCGGAACGCGTTCGACAGGGCCTCGCGGAGCGCCGCGATGAGGTTCTTGCCGGTGAGCTCGCCGACGACCGTGTCGACGGGGCCCAGAAACCGGTGCGAGGGCTTGAAGCCCAGCGGCACGGCCGCCATGTTGATCTCGCGCAGGACCCGGGTGCGCAGCCCCGACGGCGCCTCCGCGGGGCCCTGCTGGAGCGCGAAGATCGCCGTACGGATCTCCTGGATGGTCACGTCCAGCTCGTCCACGGCCTTGCCGACGCCCTCGCGCACCTCGGGCACCACGGACCGCCGCTGGGCGCTCTCCAGCATCATGCCGGTGGCGAAGAGCCGCTGGATGACGAGGTCGTGCAGATCGCGGGCGATGCGGTCGCGGTCCTCGTACACCGCGAGCCGCTCCCGGTCGCGCTGCGCCTCCGCCATCATCAGGGCGAGCGCCGCCTGCGAGGCGAACTGCGTCGCGAGCGTCCGCTCGGCCTCCGTGAACGGGCGTCCCGCACGCGCGCGTGGCGTGACCAGTGTCCCCAGGACACGGCCGTCGCTCTGGAGGGGCAGCATCATGACGGGGCCGTACTCGCGTGCCAGGTCGGTCATGATGCGCGGGTCGGTCGCCGCGTCCTCGATGAACACCGCCTGCCCGTCCAGGAGGTCGGCGATAATCCGGCTCTCCGGAGGGACGACGACACCCAGGGCGTTGCTTGGCTTGTCCGAGGAGACGGCGACGATCTCCATGCCGCCCTCGTCGTCGGGCAGCAGCACGATCCCGGCCGCCGAGTCCGCGAGGTGCCGCGCCTGCTCCGCGACGACCGCGAGCGCGTCCTCCGCGTCGGAGCCCGACAGGAGCGCCGTGGTGACGGCCACGGAGCCGTCGATCCACCGCTCGCGTTGCTTGGCCGCCTCGTACAGGCGGGCGTTGCCGATCGCGATGCCCGCCTCCGTGGCGAGGACGCGCACCATGTGGACGTCGTAGTCGTTGAACTCGGCCCCGCCGCGCTTCTCCGTGAGGTACAGGTTGCCGAAGATCTCGCCCTGGACGCGGATCGGCACCCCCAGGAAGGTGCGCATCGGCGGGTGGTGGGCGGGGAAGCCGCAGGAGCGCGGGTCGGCGGAGAGGTCGGCGAGGCGCAGGTTCTCCGGCTGGTGGATGAGCGCGCCGAGCAGCCCGCGGTGACCGTCGGGGAGGCGGCCGATGCGCGCGGCCGATGCCTCGTCGATGCCGTAGTAGACGAAGTCCGAGAGCCCGCCGCCGTCTTCGGAGACCACGCCGATCGCCGCGTAGTGCGCGTCCGTGAGCTCGGCCGCGGTCTCGCAGATGCGGTCCAGGGTGGTGTGCAGTTCGAGCCCCGTGCCCACGGACCGCATCGCTTCCAGGAGCTGCGGCACGCGGGCGGTCAGCTCGGTGGAGAGCCCCTGCAGGCTGCGGGTCGCCTGCGCCGCGGCCTCGGCCGGATGGACCGGCAGCACCAGGCCCACCGCGTCACCCGGGTCCACCGGGTCATCCAGGCCCACCGGGTCGCCCGGGTCCGGAGTGCCCTCAGAGGGCGGCGGGGCGGCTGAGGCCGGAGGGCTGGGCATGCCTTGAGGGTAGTTAGTCCGATTTGACGGGGAAAGTCGAGCCACCGGGCACGGGAACACCATCGGGCACAGGATCCATCAGACCCCGGCCCCCGCCAGCGCGTCCGCCGCCGACTCCCGCTCCCGCATCCGCCGCAGCGGCCCCTCGACGGCCACCAGCTCCTCGTACGGGCCGCGCTGCACCACGCGACCGGCATCCAGGACGAGCACCTCGTCAACTTTGTCGAGTCCGGCCAGACGGTGCGTGATGAGCAGCGTCGTGCGTCCTTCGGTGGCCGCGAGGAGGTCGGCGGTGAGGGCGTCCGCGGTCGGCAGGTCGAGGTGCTCGGCGGGCTCGTCGAGGACCAGGACGGGGAAGTCGGCGAGCAGCACACGGGCGAGCGCGAGGCGCTGGCGCTGCCCTCCGGAGAGCCGGGCTCCGTGCTCCCCGACGAGCGTGTCGAGCCCGTCGGGCAGCGACCGCACCCACCCGTCGAGCCGGGCCCGCGCCAGGGCGCCGAACAGCTCGTCGTCGCTCGCGTCCTTGCGTGCGAGCAGCAGGTTCTCGCGTACGGAGCTGTCGAAGACGTGCGCGTCCTGCGCGCACAGGCCGACGAGGCGTCGCACGCTGTCGCCGTCGAGCGCGGCGACGTCCGTGCCGCCCAGCGCGTACGTTCCGCCGTCCGCGCCCAGGAAGCGCAGCAGCACCTGGGCGAGCGTCGTCTTGCCCGACCCGGACGGGCCGACGACGGCGACGCGGCGGCCGCGGTCGAGGGTGAGCGAGACCCCGGCGAGCGCGTCCCGCTCCTGCCCGTCGTAGCGCGCCCGCAGGCCTTCGAGGCGGAGCGGGAACGGCGTCTGCGGGGCCTGTGCGGGCACGGCGGGGGACGGGACGGGTTCGGGGGCGTCGAGGACCTCGTGGACCCGCTCCGCGCTCTTCTTGACGCGCTGGCGGTACTGCACGGCGACGGGCAGGCCGAGGACCGCCTCGAACGCGGCCAGCGGCGTGAGGACCACCACGGCGAGCGCGACGCCGCTGAGCCGTCCGTCGTGCACTCCCTGGACGCCGACGAGCGCGGCCGCGGCCACCGTGAGGCCCGTCGCGAGCGCGCCGAGCCCGTCGCCGAGCGCGGTAGCGGCCGCCGTGCGGGAGGCGATCCGGGTCAGCTCGGCGTCGGCTTCCCGCACCTTCTCGGTACGCCGCCGCAGCGCACCCGCGACCGTCAGCTCGGCCGTCCCCGTGAGCAGATCGGCCACCCGTGTCGCGAGCACCCCGCGCGCGGGGGCCAGCCTGCGCTCCGCGCGACGGGCGACCGCACCGCTCACGAGGGGCACCCCGACACCGGCGACCAGCAGCCCCACGGCCAGCACGGCGCCCGCCTCCGGCAGCAGCCACGCGGTGAAGCCGACCGCCCCCGCGCTCACGACGGCCGCCGCGCCGGCGGGCAGCAGCCAGCGCAGCCAGTAGTCCTGCAGCGCGTCCACGTCGGCGACGAGCCGCGAAAGCAGGTCGCCCCGGCGGGTCGTGCGCAGCCCCGCGGGCGCGAGGCGCTCCAGGCGCCGGAACACGGTGACCCTCATGTCGGCGAGCATCCGCAGCACCGCGTCGTGCGACACGAGGCGCTCGGCGTAGCGGAAGCAGGCCCGCCCGATGCCGAACGCGCGCGTGGCCGTCACGGCGATCATCAGGTACATCACCGGCGGCTGCTCCGAGGCCCGCGAGATCAGCCACCCGGAGGTGGCCATCAGGCCGACGGCGCTCCCCAGGGCGAGGCTGCCGAGCAGCAGGGCCAAGGCAAGCCGCCCCCGCCGCTGCTGCGCCACCCCGCGCACACGAGCCAGCACGCCACCCTTCGCGTGGGACTCACCCCACGCACCTGCCTGAGTCAGGGGGCGAGCACCAACCGCATCCCGCTTGCTGCTCCTGCTGTGGGCAGTCGTGCCGCAGGGCGGCACGGGTGGGCACAGCCCCCGGTGCCGGTCCCCCTCTACGGAGACGCCCACGTGGACGACCCGGTCGGCGACAGCCAGCAACGCGGGCCGATGGACAACGAGCACCACGGTCCGCCCCACAGCCAGTCGGCGCACCGCGTCGACGATCCCCGCCTCGGTCTCCCCGTCCAGCGCGGCCGTCGGCTCGTCGAGCAGCACCACCGGCCGGTCGGCCAGGAACGCCCGCGCCAGTGCGACCCGCTGCCGCTGCCCCGCGGAGAGCCCCACCCCGTCCTCCCCCAGAACGGTGTCCGCCCCCAAGGGCAGCGCGTCCACGAACGCGCCCGCCCCCGCCGCGCACAGCGCGTCCCGCACCGCCACGTCATCCGCGTCCGGCCGCGCGAGCCGGACGTTGTCCGCGATGGTCCCGGCGAACAGATGCGGCCGCTGCGGCACCCAGGCGACCCGTTCCCGCCACTGCTCCAGGGAGACGTCCGCCAGATCCACACCCTCATCGGCCGAACCCGCCGAACCCACAGCCACCCGCACCCGCCCCTCCGCAGGCCGCACAAAGCCCAACAGCGCCTGCAGAAGCGTCGACTTGCCGGACCCGCTCGGCCCGACCAGGGCCACCGTCTCACCGGGCTCGACCGTGAACGACACCCCGGAGACGGCGTCCACCGCCCGACCCGGATACCGGACCGTCACGCCGTCCACGCGCAGCGCACCGCCCTCGGGCACCGCCCCGGTTCCCCCGGCCGGAACCGGTGTCTCCAGGACGCCGAAGATCTCCTCCGCGGCGGCGAGCCCCTCCGCGGCCGCGTGGTACCGGGCGCCGACCTGGCGCAGCGGCAGGTAGGCCTCGGGCGCCAGGATCAGGATGACCAGGCCGTCGTACAGGGCCATGTCGCCGTGGACGAGCCGCATGCCGATGGTCACCGCCACCAGGGCCACCGAGATCGTCGCGAGGAGCTCCAGGGCGAACGACGACAGGAAGGCGATGCGCAGCGTCCGCATCGTCGCCCGCCGGTACTCGCCCGTGATCCTGCGGATCGACTCGGCCTGCGCCTTGGCACGGCCGAACACCTTCAGCGTCGGCAGCCCCGCGACGACATCGAGGAAGTGCCCCGAGAGCCGGGAGAGCAGCCGCCATTGGCGGTCCATCCGGGCCTGCGTCGCCCAGCCGATCAGCATCATGAAGACCGGGATCAGCGGCAGCGTCCCTGCGATGATCGCCGCCGACACCCAGTCCTCGGTGACGATGCGCGCGAGCACCGCCACCGGCACCACCACCGCGAGCCCCAACTGCGGCAGATAGCGCGAGAAGTAGTCATCGAGCGCGTCGACGCCGCGCGTCGCCAGCGTGATCAGCGACCCCGTCCGCTGGTGGCTCAACCAGCCGGGCCCCAGCGCCCCCGCCCGCTCCACGAGCCGCCCCCGCAGCTCCGACTTGACCGCGGCGCTCGCCCGGTGCGCGGCGAGCTCCGTCAGCCAGGCCACCAGGGCCCGGCCGACGGCGACCGCCGCGAGCAGCACCAGCGGCCGCCCCAAGTCGCCCACGCCCAAGTCATCCTGGAAGGACCCGACGACCACCTCGGCGATGAGCATGGCCTGAGCCACGACCAGGACGGCACCGACGAGGCCGAGGCCGACCACCGCGACGAGGAAGAAGCGGGTGGCCCGTGCGTACCTGAGCAGGCGCGGGTCGACTGGTTTCACGTGAAACACTCCCTCGCAAGGACCGTGGGCGTACGGAGAGTTGGCTCCTCCGTGCGCGGCTGAATCAGTGTGCGGCGTCCGGCGCGGGATGCGCCGGGTCCGGCGCGATGTGCTGCGTACCGATCCGCTTGCGGAACACCCAGTACGTCCACGACTGGTAGAGCAGCACGACGGGCGTGGCGATGCCCGCGCACCAGGTCATGATCTTCAGGGTGTACGGGGTCGACGAGGCGTTGGTGACCGTGAGGCTCCAGTCCTCGTTCAGCGACGACGGCATGACGTTCGGGAAGAGCGTCAGGAAGAGCATCGCGACGGCCGCGACGATCGTGACTCCCGACAGGGCGAACGACCATCCCTCACGCCCGCGTTGGTTGGCCCCGAGGGCGGCGACGAGCGCCACGACGGCGACGATCAGCGCGACCAGGCTCTTGCCGTCGCCGTTGTCGGCCTGCGTCCAGCCGAGGAAGCCGACCGCGAGCACCGCCGTGACCAGGCCGAGGACCAGCGCCAGCTTCCGCGCCCGCAGCCGGATGTCGCCCACCGTCTTGAGCGCCGTGAACACCGCTCCGTGGAAGGTGAAGAGCGTCAGGGTGACCAGGCCGCCGAGGAGCGCGTACGGGTTGAGCAGGTCCCAGAAGTTGCCCACGTACTCCTTGTGCGCGTCGATCTTCACGCCGCGCACGATGTTGCCGAAGGCCACGCCCCACAGGAAGGCCGGGATCAGCGAGGTCCAGAAGATCGCGTGTTCCCAGTTGGTCTGCCAGCGCTCCTCGGGCCGCTTCGCCCGGTACTCGAAGGCGACACCGCGCACGATCAGGCTGACCAGGATGATCAGCAGCGGCAGATAGAAGCCGGAGAAGAGCGTCGCGTACCACTCGGGGAAGGCGGCGAAGGTCGCGCCGCCCGCCGAGAGCAGCCACACCTCGTTGCCGTCCCAGACGGGCCCGATGGTGTTGATCAGAACCCGCTTCTCGGCCCGGTCACGGGCGAGCAGCTTGGTGAGGACACCGACCCCGAAGTCGAAGCCCTCCAGGAAGAAGTAGCCGATCCACAGGACGGCGATCAGGACGAACCAGACGTCGTGCAGTTCCATGTGCGCCCAGCTCCTTAGTACGAGAAGGCCATGGGCCGGTCGGCGTCGGCATCGGCGTCGGCGTTCGCGCCGGTGCCACCACTGGGCGGGCCGCCGATCCTGGTGGGCGGGTTGAGGTCGGCCTCGGTGAGCTCGGGCGGCCCCTGCCTGACGTACTTGAGCAGCAGCCTGACCTCGATGACGGCGAGGATCGCGTAGATCAGCGTGAAGACGATCAGCGAGGTGAGCACCTCACCCTGCGAGACACCGGGGGAGACCGCGTCCTCGGTCTTCAGGACGCCGTAGACGACCCAGGGCTGCCGCCCCGTCTCGGTGAAGATCCAGCCCCAGGCGGTGCCGATGAGCGGGAAGATCAGCGTCCACTGCGACAGGCGCCACCACCAGGTGCCGAGCTTCGGCGACAGCTCCTTGTTCTTGGTGAGCATGAGCTTCGGTACGTCGTCCGCGCCGGTGTGGTGCTCGGGGGCGAGCCAGAACTTCCGCCTGGTGAGCCAGAGTCCGGCGGTGCACAGGGCCATCGAGACGCCGCCGAAGCCGATCATCCAGCGGTAGGACCAGTACGCGGTGGGGATGTTGGGCCGGTAGTCACCGGGGCCGAACTTCTCCTGGGCTTCCTTGTTGAGGTCGTTGATGCCGGGGATTTCCGCGCTGAAGTTGTTCTTGGCGAGGAAGGAGAGCACCCCGGGGATCTCTATGGCGACCTCGTTGTGGCCCTTGGCGACGTCTCCGTAGGCGAACAGCGAGAACGGCGCTGGCTTCTCGCTCTCCCACAGGGCCTCGGCGGCCGACATCTTCATCGGCTGCTGCTCGTACATGACCTTGCCGAGGGTGTCGGCGCTGATCACGGTGAGCAGGGTGCCGACGAACGCGGTGACGAGGCCGAGCCGCAGCGACATGCGCATCGTGCGGACGTGCCGCTTCTTGCGCAGGTGGAAGATGGCGATGCCGGTCATGAAGGCGCCACCGACCAGGATGGTCGCCGCGATGACGTGGAAGAAGTTGACGAGCGTCGTCTCCTGGAACAGCACCTTGGAGAAGTCGGTGAGCTCGGCGCGCTTGCTGCCGTCCCGCTCCACGATCTTGTAGCCGACCGGGTGCTGCATAAAGGCGTTGGCCGCGATGATGAAGTACGCCGACAGGACGGTGCCGATCGACACGATCCAGATCGTCGCGCAGTGCAGCTTCTTCGGCAGCTTGTCCCACCCGAAGATCCACAGACCGATGAACGTCGACTCGAAGAAGAAGGCGATCAGGGCCTCGAAGGCGAGCGGGGCGCCGAAGACGTCTCCGACGAAGCGCGAGTAGTCGGACCAGTTCATGCCGAACTGGAACTCCTGCACGATGCCGGTGACGACGCCCATCGCGATGTTGATCAGGAACAGCTTGCCCCAGAACTTGGTGGCTCTGAGGTAGTGCTCCTTGCCGGTCCGCACCCAGGCCGTCTCGAGGATCGCCGTGAGGGCGGCCAACGAGATCGTCAGGGGGACGAAAAGGAAGTGGTAGACGGTGGTGATGCCGAACTGCCAGCGCGCCAGTGTTTCCGGCGCCAGAGCCAGGTCCACGTCGCCTTCTCCTTACATGCCGTGGTCATAGCGGCAGTTTGCCCCTTATGTCCCAGACATCTCTGGAGCAACCAGGACACGCTTGTGAACGCGTTCACATTCACAAGCATTATGTCGTACTGGTGAATGACGCTCGAAAGGGGGGTCCCCCTTACCGCTGGAAACCCGCCGAGGACCGGGGACCGGTGGGCGCGCGGAGCCGCTTGGGCCACAGCCGCCTGGGCCACATGAGTCCACATGAGTAAGGGGCACCCCGCAATGGTGGGTGCCCCTTACGCGTACCGCCCAGGGACCGTGCGTCCCCAGCTCTGCCCCTACAGCTCCTTGCGGAAGGCCTCCGCCGTCGCCAGGAAGATGTCGTTGGCCTCGGTCTCGCCGATCGTGACGCGGACACCCTCCCCCGCGTACGGCCGGATGATCACGCCGGCCTTCTCGCACGCGGCGGCGAAGTCCACCGTCCGGTCACCGAGGCGCAGCCACACGAAGTTCGCCTGCGTGTCGGGCACGGTCCAGCCCTGCGCCCGCAGCGCCTCGAGGACGCGCGTGCGCTCGCCGACCAGGGAGCCGACGCGCCCGAGAAGCTCGTCCTCCGAGCGCAGCGAGGCCACCGCCGCGTCCTGCGCCAGCTGGTTCACGCCGAACGGGACCACCGTCTTGCGCAGCGCGGCGGCCACCGGCGGGTGGGCGATCGCGAAGCCGACGCGCAGGCCCGCGAGGCCGTACGCCTTGGAGAAGGTGCGCAGGACACAGACGTTCGGACGGTCGCGGTACAGCTCGATGCCGTTGGGCGTCTCGGGGTCGCGGACGAACTCCACGTACGCCTCGTCGATCACGACCAGGATGTCGGACGGCACCCGGTCGAGGAAGCGCTCCAGGTCCGCGCGCGTGACGACCGTGCCGGTCGGGTTGTTCGGGTTGCAGACGAAGATCAGGCGCGTGCGGTCGGTGATCGCGTCGGCCATGGCGTCGAGGTCGTGCTGCTCGCCCGGCGTCAGCGGCACCATCACCGACGTGCCGCCGCCGACCGTCGTGACCACCGGGTACCCCTCGAAGGACCGCCAGGCGTACAGGACTTCGTCGCCCGGCGTCACCGTCACCGTGACCAGCTGCTGCGCGAGGCCGACCGAACCGACACCGGTGGCGACGTGGTCGACGGGCACGCCGAAGCGGTCCGCGATCTCGTGGATCAGGGCGTCGCACCCGTAGTCCGGGTAGCGGTTGAAGGACCCGGCGGCGGCGACCGCCTTCTCCATCACGCCGGGCAGCGGCGGATAGGGGTTCTCGTTGGAGGACAGCTTGTACACGACGGGTCCGCCGCCCTCGCCGCTCTGGGCGTTCCTGCCCGGCTTGTAGGCGGGAATACCCTCCAGCTCGGCGCGCAGCCTGGGGCTCGTCTCGCTCACCGCGGTCCTCCTCGTGATCATTTCGTGATCATGCAGCCTTCAATGATTCTCACCTTATGAGGATTCGCCGCCCCTGCGAAGGCCTGGCGGGGGCGCCCCGGGCCGCAGCCGCCGACGGCGGGCAGGCCCCACGAGAGGCCTCGCCCCGCGGGAGACCGGAAACGGGCGGGCGGGGTGGGAAAAAGATCCACGCGGAACGACACCCGCAGCCGAAGAGAACACCCCCACCCCGCGCACACCGAGGAGGGAGCGCTCCCCAGGGGAGCGTACGCCGGTGGCTCGCTCCGTGGCGCGCATCCCTCGTGAAGGTGAGTTGAGACCTCTTCGATACCTGGCTGATTTGGCAGGCCCCTGCGCGACGACAAGGGGACGATGCCCAGCAGCAGGCTCAACTACCTATGTTTCGAAGGTCACTGACGGACTTTCACCATGCAGAAACGTGCCTGTCAACGGGTGAATATGCGCCCGCACTACCCACCCCCATGAGCCCTACTATCGGCTCGCCATGACAGCAGCAGGGAAGCACCAGGTGAGCCGAGCGGAGACCTCCCGCCGGGGCAACCGGCAGAGTCGAGCAGGCATCAGAGACGTCGCCGCCGCAGCCGGTGTCTCCATCACGACTGTGTCCGACGCACTCAACGGCAAGGGCAGACTGCCCGACGCCACGCGGCGCCATGTACGCGAGGTCGCCGACCGCCTGGGCTATCGCCCGTCGGCGGCGGCCCGCACGCTCCGTACGGGCAAGTCGGGACTCATCGGCCTGACCGTGACGACGTACGGGGATGAACCTTTCACCTTCACCGAATTCGCGTACTTCGCGGAGATGGCGAGAGCCGCCACATCCGCCGCACTCGCCCGCGGGTATGCCCTGGTGATCCTGCCCGCGACCTCGCGCCGCAGCCCCGTCGACGTGTGGTCGAACGTCGCGCTCGACGGCACGGTAGTCGTCGACCCCTCCGACCACGACCCGGTGGTCAGTGAGCTGGTGCGCCAGGGGCTCCCGGTGGTGTCCGACGGGCGGCCCGCAGGATCCCTGCCGGTCACCGCCTGGGTCGACAACGACCACGAGGCCGCGGTCCTGGAGATCCTGGAGCACCTCGCAGCCGCCGGCGCCCGCCGCATCGGGCTGCTCACCGGCACCACCACGGACACGTACACGCATCTGTCCACGACGGCCTATCTGCGCTGGTGCGAGCGCGTCGGCCAGGACCCGGTGTACGAGTCCTACCCCGCCCACGACCCGTGCGCGGGCGCCGTCGCCGCCGACCGCCTGCTCGCCCGCCCCGACCGGCCCGACGCCGTGTACGGCCTGTTCGACCCGAACGGCACCGACCTCCTCGCCGCCGCCCGCCGCTACGGCCTGCGCGTCCCCGACGACCTGCTCCTGGTGTGCTGCAGCGAGTCGACCGTGTACGCGACCACCGAGCCGCCCATCACCACGCTGTCCCTGAAGCCGCGCCGCATCGGCACCGCCGTCGTCCAGCTCCTGATCGACGCCATCGAGGGCCTCGACACCGGGCGGCCGGTCGAGCAGGTGATACCGACCGAACTGATCGTGCGCACCTCGTCCGAGCGACGTCCACCCCGTACGACCGTCAGCCCGCCCCGCTCACCCGGCCACGGCTGACCCGGCCACCCCGACCCGACCCCGCAGGGCGCACCCCCGCGACCTGCGGGGAAACCTCGGGCCAATTCGGGAGAAAACCGCGGTGAACTGGGCCTCCCCATCGATTCACCACCCCTGGTGCACCACACAGCGACAGCCGCATTCCTATGATGGGCGGACGACACCGCGGGCCGCTGCGACCAGGCAGTCCGATACCGGTGCAGATGCGGCGCAATGGTGGTGGAGGGGTCGATGACTCAGGGGGCCGGTCGGGGACCCGAGGTGCGGACGGCGACGCTGCGCGACTTCCGCGTGCCCGCGTACGTCTATGAGGGCGTCCGCGAGACCGGCCAGGACGGCGCGGTGGCGCAGGAGCGCGCCCAGGACCAGGCCGTGCACGCCGCCCAGGACCGGGCTCCGCACTCCGCGCACCCCCAGGGACAGGTCCCGGTTCGGGCCCAGGGCGCCGCGCAGGACTCCGTGGGGGTGCGGGCGGAGGGCCGGGCGGGGATTCCGCCGCGGGTTCCCGTGCAGCCCGGTCCCGTGGAGCCGGGCCGCGTGGAGCCGACACCTGCGGCGGGCCCCGTAGCGAGCTCCGTGCCGGGCCCCGTAGCGAGCCCCGTACAGCAGGATCCCGCGCGGCACGCGAGCGGCGCTGCCGGGCAGGCACCCGCCGGACCGGTCCCCTCCGGTCCGGTTCCCTCCGGGCAGGCCCCCGCCGGGCAGCCGTACGCCGTCCCCGGGGCGGCGGCCACCGGCCCCATGACCCCTCCCGCGGCCCAGACCCACGCCGGCTCCGCGGGCGAGGCCCCCGACGGCTACACCCCCACCGAGCGCGATCTCCCCGTCATCAACCCCAACCGCCGCGGCGACACCCTGCAGGTCGAGGTGCGCGAGATGCCCGAGCCGCCGCCCGCGCCCGGCGCGGAGGAGCTCGGTCCGCTGTACGTCGTCGGTGACGTGCACGGCTACCTGGACGAGCTGGTCGCGGCGCTCCAGGAAGAGGGGCTGATCGACAGCGAGCTCAGCTGGTGCGCGGGCAACACGCGCCTGTGGTTCCTCGGCGACTTCACCGACCGCGGGCCCGACGGCATCGGCGTCATCGACCTCGTGATGCGCCTGTCCGCCGAGGCCGCGGCGGCCGGCGGCTACTGCAAGGCGCTCATGGGCAACCACGAACTGCTGCTCATCGGCGCGAAGCGGTTCGGCGACACCCCGGTCAACTCGGGCGCGGGCACCGCCACCTTCCAGGCGGCGTGGCTGCTCAACGGCGGTCAGAAGACCGACATGGAGCGTCTCGAGGACCACCACCTCCAGTGGATGTCCCGCCTCGACGCGATCGTGGAGGAGGACGGGCATCTGCTCGTGCACTCCGACACGACCGCCTATCTCGACTACGGCGACTCCATCGAGGAAGTCAACGACACGATCCACGAGGCCCTCACGCGCAACGACGCCGACGAGTACTGGGACCTGTTCCGCAAGTTCACCAAGCGCTTCGCGTTCCGCGACGACTCGGGCCCCCAGGCCGTGCGCGAGCTGCTCGACGTCTACGGCGGCGGCCGCATCGTCCATGGCCACAGCCCCATCCCGTATCTGCTCGGCGAGGTCGGCTCCGAGTACGACGCGGACGACGACGGCCGTCCGGTCATCGAGGGCCCGCACATCTACGCCGACGGCCTCGCGATCGCCATGGACGGCGGTGTGACCATGGCCGGAAAGCTACTGGTCTGCCAACTTCCGCTGGGTAACTGAGCGTTCACCGGGCAGGCGAAGGGATACGGGAGCCGTACAGGATCTCGCTGGCCAGCGGGCCAATTCTGGAAACCCCCTGTCACCGCGTGCCGTCACGGCTCTACCATCGCTCTATCCGTAGCAGGCTCCCCTCCGTTTCTGCCCGACGGCTCGTGACCATGCGAGCCCCAAGCCCTACGGAGCATCGGGGGATGCACATGAACAGCGCTCCACACCTGCTCAATGAGGACCGCCCCCAGTACGAGCGGATCCTCGATGAGGCGCTGCGCACCGCACCGAACCGCCCGGAGCTGGCCGCGGTGGGCCAGCGACTCAACCCCGAGCAGCTGCGCACGATGGCTCTCAACGCCACCGCACTGATCACGGCCGCAGCAGCGGCCGAATACCACCACTACGTGAAGGTCCGCGAGGAGCGTCGCGACTCCGGATCCTCCGCGTCCACTTCCATGAGTGAAAGGAGCGGAAGCGGCTCCACCCCGGCGGAGTCCGAGTCCGGCTCCGGCGGTATCAGCCTCGCCACGACCATGGGCGAGGTCACCGAGACCGCAGGCGCCGGAGCGGTCGCCGTGGTCGCGGTCCTCGCGCCGCTGCTCGCCGGGGCGGCCGCCGCGATCTTCCTGCTCGTCGGCTACATCCTGAAGATGCTCAACCCGGAGCCCGCCTTCGCGGACACCCTGCTCACCGCGGGGTGGCTGTTCGGCGCGCTCACGGCGGGCGCCATCCTGGTCGCCGCGGTCGGTCTGCTCCTGACCGCACTGCGCAACGGCTCCACCTCCCTCCAGGCAGGCTCGGACCACGAGCGGAACGCGGAGGTGGACCGGGCCAGGGACGCCTGGTGCCAGGCGCTCCTGGAGCGCGGAGTCCTGCCCTTCCTCCGGGAGGCGCTCGCGGAGCCGGCGGGTCCGGCATCCACGAGCCGTGCGTCAGCACCGGGACCGACCGGGCGCATGCCGCAACTCGGCTACCACAGGCCGGGGTTCAGCAGCCCTGAGGGCGGCTCCACCACCGGCACCCGGCCGAGCTACTCCAGCCCGGACTTCTCCAGCCCGGACTACGGAGGGCCCGAGCACCAGCCGGACTAGCCCGCCAGACCGGAGCCGGATCGGAGCCAGACCCGAGCCGGACCCGGACCCGGTCCCCGGACCCGGTCCTCAAACCCGGAGCAGCCGCCCGAAGCCCGAAGAAGCCCGAAGTGGTTCGCCCGAGCAATCCCGAGTAGTTCGGGAGCACTTCGGGAGGAGTCGGGGAGCAGCCCGGGATCAGTTCGACGAATGTTCGACGGCTGATTCAGGCCAGCCGCCGAAGACGTGCAGAGCGCTGCCGCGTACTGCTGAGCACCGCTGAGTACCGCTGAGTACCGCCGGGCACGTGAGTACGGGCGTTCCGACGGCCGACGCAAGCCGACCGCCGGAACGTCCAGGGGGCCTCCGGCATGCCCGCACGCGTCAGTCGGCGATCGGCAGATAGACCCGCCCGCCCGCCGCCGTGAACTCCTTCGACTTCTGCGCCATCCCCGCCGCGATCTCCTCGAGCTCCGCCTGCGTACCCCCGTGCTCGCGGCGGATGTCCTGGGAGATCTTCATGCTGCAGAACTTCGGCCCGCACATCGAGCAGAAGTGTGCCGTCTTCGCAGGCTCGGCCGGCAGTGTCTCGTCGTGGAACTCCCGGGCCGTGACCGGGTCGAGGGCCAGATTGAACTGGTCCTCCCAGCGGAACTCGAAGCGCGCGTCCGAGAGCGCGTCGTCCCAGTCCTGCGCGCCGGGGTGCCCCTTGGCGAGGTCGGCGGCGTGCGCCGCGATCTTGTACGTGATCACGCCGGTCTTCACGTCGTCCCTGTTCGGCAGGCCCAGGTGCTCCTTCGGCGTGACGTAGCAGAGCATCGCCGTGCCCCACCAGCCGATCATCGCGGCGCCGATGCCGGACGTGATGTGGTCGTAGGCGGGCGCGATGTCCGTGGTCAGCGGGCCGAGCGTGTAGAACGGCGCCTCCTCGCAGATCTCCTGCTGGAGGTCGATGTTCTCCTTGATCTTGTGCATCGGGACATGGCCCGGGCCCTCGATCATGGTCTGTACGTGGTGCCGCTTGGCGATCTTGTTCAGCTCGCCGAGGGTCTCCAGCTCGGCGAACTGCGCCCGGTCGTTGGCGTCCGCGATGGAGCCCGGCCTGAGGCCGTCACCGAGGGAGTACGTCACGTCGTACGCCGCGAGGATCTCGCAGAGCTCCTCGAAGTGCTCGTACAGGAAGCTCTCCTTGTGGTGCGCGAGGCACCAGGCGGCCATGATCGAACCACCGCGCGAGACGATGCCGGTCTTGCGGTTCGCGGTCAGCGGCACGTACGGCAGGCGCACGCCCGCGTGCACCGTCATGTAGTCGACGCCCTGCTCGGCCTGCTCGATGACCGTGTCCTTGTAGATCTCCCAGGTCAGCTCCTCGGCCTTGCCGTCGACCTTCTCCAGGGCCTGGTAGAGCGGCACGGTGCCGATCGGCACGGGGGAGTTGCGCAGGACCCACTCGCGGGTCGTGTGGATGTTGCGCCCGGTGGACAGGTCCATGACCGTGTCGGCGCCCCACTTGGTCGCCCACGTCATCTTGTCCACCTCCTCCTCGATGGAGGAGGTCACCGCGGAGTTGCCGATGTTCGCGTTGACCTTCACCAGGAACCGCTTGCCGATGATCATCGGCTCGATCTCCGGGTGGTTCACGTTCGCCGGCAGCACCGCGCGCCCCGCGGCGATCTCCGCGCGGACGACCTCGGGCTCCACGCTCTCCCGGATGGCCACGTACTCCATCTCCGGCGTGATCTCGCCGCGCCGCGCGTACGCGAGCTGCGTCACCGCTTGCCCCGCCCGGCCCCGGCGGGGCTGGCGCGGGCGACCGGGGAAGACCGCGTCCAGATTGCGCAGGCCGCCGCGCGGCGACGTGTGCTTGATGCCGTCGTCCTCGGGGCGGACCGGGCGGCCCGCGTACTCCTCGGTGTCGCCGCGGGCGATGATCCAGTTCTCCCGCAGCGGGGTGAGCCCCCGGCGGACGTCGGTGTCGATCGACGGGTCGCTGTACGGGCCCGAGGTGTCGTACAGCGTCACGGCCTTGCCGTTGGTGAGGTGCACCTGGCGGACCGGCACGCGCAGATCGGGGCGCGAGCCCTCGATGTACGCCTTGTGCCAGCCGATGGACTTCCCGGCCTCGTTCGGGCTCTCGCCCTGGTCGAAGGCAGGCGTGCGTGTGTCCGATGTGGTCATGAGACCTACTCCCTACGCCGGCATTACCCGGTAACAGGTTCGGCGGTCGACGCAGCGGCTTCCGTACGGCTCCGGCACGGCTTGTGCCGGTTCTCAACGGAGGTCAGCGCCCTCTCAGCCCGGTGCTCCGAGCTCCCGCGTTTGCAAAGGTGCCTCCACGCTAGCGTCATGTCTGGCGCGGTGAACAGAGGGCCCCCGCCGTTCTTGCGATGATCGGGCCGTGACCACCACACCGCCGCCCGTCCATGAACCGCACGGCCATACGCACAGCCATGGCCCCGCAGCGCCCGTCTCCCAGCATTTGCGCAAGGTCATCGCCGCCGTCCTGATCCCCTTCGGCGCGGCGGTCCTCGTCGGCCTCGTGGTGCTGTGGCCCGGCGGTGCCCCGGACCACGAGCGCACCGGTGTCGGCTTCGACCGGCAGACCCAGTCGGCGACCGTGGCGAAGCTGGAGAAGGTGCCCTGCAAGGACGTCAACGCCTCGCAGACCCCGCCCAACGGCGACACCTCCACCGCCGAGGGCCAATCCGCGCAGTCCCGCGCCGACGGCACCTGCGGAAGGGCGACCATCAAGGTCACCAGCGGTCCCGACAAGGGCCGCACCTTCACGGAGATCGTCCAACCGGACTCGCCGCGACAGCTGAAGCAGGGCCAGGGCGTGGTGGTCGCCTATGAGCCCAAGGCCCCCGAGGGACTGCAGTACTCGGTCACCGACGTGAACCGCAAGCTGCCGATGGCGCTGCTCACCGGCGTCTTCGCCCTGGCCGTCGTCGTGGTGGGACGGCTGCGCGGCATCATGGCTCTGGTCGCCCTCGCGGTGAGCTTCCTGGTCCTGACCTTCTTCATCCTGCCGGCGATCCTGCAGGGCTCGAACCCCCTCGTTGTCGCGGTCATCGGCGCGAGCGCCATCATGCTGATCGCGCTCTATATGTGCCACGGCCTGACGGCACGGACCTCGGTCGCTGTGCTCGGCACCCTGATCTCCCTCCTCCTGATCGGCCTGCTCGGCTCGCTCTTCATCGGCTGGGCCTCCCTGACCGGCAACACGGACGACAACACCGGTCTGATCCACGGTCTCTACCCCGACATCGACATGAGCGGCCTGCTGCTCGCGGGCGTCATCATCGGCTCGCTCGGCGTGCTCGACGACGTCACCGTCACCCAGACCTCCGCCGTCTGGGAGCTGCACCAGGCCAACCCGACGATGGGCTGGCGCGGCCTGTACCGCGCGGGCATCCGCATCGGCCGCGACCACATCGCCTCCGTCGTGAACACCCTGGTCCTCGCCTACGCGGGCGCCGCCCTCCCCCTCCTCCTGCTCTTCTCCATCGCCCAGAGCAGCGTCGGCACCGTGGCCAACAGCGAGCTCGTGGCCGAGGAGATCGTCCGCACCCTGATCGGCTCGATCGGCCTCGTCGCCTCCGTCCCCGTCACCACCGCCCTCGCGGCCCTGGTCGTCTCCGCCGACCGCCAGGGCCCCGCGGCCCCCGCGGACGCCCCCGCGAGCCCCACCGCCCCCGGTACGACCGCGACCGTCCCGGCCCCGGCTCCCGGGCGCCCCCGCCTCGCCCGCGGCGGAAAGGGCCGCCGCCGCAAGCCCTGAGCCGAGGGCGAGCCGCGAGCCGACGTGCCCCCCGAGCCGACGTGCCCCCGGAGCCGACGTGAGCCCACGACCCGACGTGAGCTCCGGAGCCGACGTGAGCCCGGTCGGCAAAATGCCCTAATCCGCCATCCCGTTGGCGCCGCCGACCGTCCGTACGGCGCTCACCCCGCGCTCTGCTCCTCCGCGAGGATCCGGTCCAGCGCCTCGTCGAGATGCGCGTCGAAGTCGGCGAGCGACCGCTCCTGCCCCAGCGGCACCAGCTTGTCCGTGCGGTCGAGGAAGGCGAGCAACGGTGGGATCCCCACCCTGAACACCGCCTGCTCCCCACCCACTTGAAGCCTGATCATCGCCTCGTCGAGCTCCTCGGGGTCGGTGGGCGCGATGTGCACATCACCGTCCCCGCATGCCCTGCCCACCCCGTCGACCAGCAACTCACGGCCGAAGGCCCAGGTCACCGGGGCATCGCCGGGCAGGTGGAAGGTCAGCCGCACGGCGTAGGGATCGCGCGTCTCGTACCGCAGCTCCACCGGGATGCGGAACGACAGCTCCTCCGAAACAAGGAAGCTCATCATGACCTCTGCCTGGACCGACTCTCGCATCGCCGCCTACCCCGTCACTAGCTTCGAGTGGCCAGGAACCAACTCCCTGACACTCTTGGCATCTTGCTCAACGTGTACACCAGATCACAAGGAGTGAGTTTTCAGATGCTGATAGAGAAGGCGAGTGTCCTTAGTAGCGTTCCGACCTCGTTCTGCAAGGTCCGTGCCGCGGGCAGCAGCCGGTCCGCCTGGCACAACGGAACGGAGATGGCCATCGTGGCCGCGGTGGTGCCCACCGTGATCGGGATCGCGGCACACACCGTCCCCAGCGCGTACTCCTGATGCTCGAGGACCGGTGCCATCCGCTCCATGGCGTCCAGTCTGCGCAGGAACGTCCGCTCGTCACGGACCGTGTTCGGCGTGAGCGATCGCACCGGGTACCGGTCGAGGTGCTCACGCCGTGCCTGGTGGTCCAGTTGGGACAGCAGGCACTGTCCGATCGCGTGCGCGTGTCCCGTCTCGCGGAAGTCGGCCCACTCCTCGACGGCCGGTTTTCCCGAGGTGTCGGCGATGGACACGACCTCGATCTCACCGTCGCGGTAGATCGCGAAGTACACCGGCACACCGATGGCATCACGCCAGTGCGCCAGGGCCTCACCAATCATGGTGCGACGATTCTGCCGCGCCGCGCTCGCCCCGAGCCGCTCGGCCGCCTCGCCGAGCACGAACACCCCGTTCTCCCGGCGCAGATAGCCCTCGTGGGTCAGGGTCCGCAGCAGGTGGTACGCCGTCGGGAGCGCGAGTCCCGACTCACGGGCCAACTGCTTCGCGGGCGCCCCGGCCTGGTGCGATGCGGCGGCCTCCAGGAGACGCATCGCCCGCTGCACGGAGCCGATCAGGGTGGGCCCGACGCCTGTTGAGGCGGTGTCGCCCGAGGACGAGTCGGCGTCAACCGTGGCCATGGGTCACTCCCGTTGCGCATGGGGGGTCCACCCGCGTCCGGGGAGCGCGGGAGGGGGCAGTGGGCCCGCCTGCGGGGATCGCCCCGCGTCGGTTTTCGGACTCTAACCCTTGGCCACCGCTCTTCGGTCCAAGCCGGGGAAACTTCCCCCTCGGGAGGGAACCGTGCCCTCTGGGACGGAAACCGCGGCCCCCGGAAGGGGACCATGGCCCCTGCGCAGGAGACCCGGGCGACCCTGGCGCGACCTCACCAGCCGCTGTGGGACGAGGACGAGCGGGATATGAACTTCCGTACGACGTAGATGAGTCCGCCGACCAGGGCGACGAAGAGCAGCAGCTTGAAGAGCAGGCCGAACACGAAGCCGACGACGCTCGCTATCAGGCCGCCGAAGACCACCAGAGCGACGACCGGCACCGCGATCCACTTCACCCACCACGGCATCCCCGAGAAGATCTCTCCCATTGCCCTCGCCCTTACCTTTCTGTCGACCGCGCATTGCTTCCGACAACCGCGCATTGGTTCAGAACTCCGACGCCCGAACTTCCATGGTTCTGAGTTCTTGCATTCGATGCTAGGCCGGAAAAGGGCAGTTCGGGGACGCTCGACCCCTTGTCCTCCCCTGATCCGTCCCCTAGGGAACCCCGAGTCCTGAGCCCTGAGACACGGACCTTGAGACACGGTCCCTGCGGCCCGAGCTCAGGCTCCCGTCACCGCTCCGGCGGTGAGAAGACCACGAGAACCCGCAGGTCCTCGGTGATGTGGTGGAACTTGTGCGGCACCCCGGCCGGGACGTACACGACGCTGCCGCGCGCGACCGCTGTCGTCTCCATCCCGACCGTGATGGACGCGCGGCCGCTGACGACCATGTACACCTCATCCTGCCGGTGCGGCTGCTGCGGGTCGGACTCGCCGGCGTCCAGCGCGTAGAGCCCGACCGACATGTTCCGCTCCCGCAGAAATTGCAGATACGCGCCGTCGTTCGCGGCCCGCTCGCCTTCCAGCTCGTCCAGTCGGAATGCCTTCATCGCTGCTGTACGCCCCTTGCCCCTGGTCGTGAACCGACCGTAGCCAACCTCCGTCTGCCACGATCAGACACATGAAGAATTTCGTAGTCAAGACGATCGCCAACGCGGTGGCTCTGGCCGTCGCCGTCTGGCTGCTCGACAAGATCACGCTCACCGGCCACAGCACGGGCTCGAAGACGCTCACGCTGCTTGTGGTCGCACTGCTCTTCGGCCTGGTGAACTTCCTGGTCAAGCCCATCGTCCAGGTGCTCACCTTCCCGCTGTTCATCCTGACCCTCGGCCTGATCACGCTGGTGGTCAACGCCCTGATGCTGCTGCTGACCTCCTGGCTGGCCGACAAGCTGGACGTGAGCTTCCACGTCGAGGGCTTCTGGACCGCCGTGCTCGGTGGCCTGATCATTTCGATCGTCTCCTGGGCGCTGAACGTCGCCCTGCCCGACCACAAGGACTGACCTCACCTCATGCGCGCCGCCCCTTCCTCCCGCCCCTCCGCCGCCCCGTTCGCCGTGTGCTTCGTGTGCACGGGCAACATCTGCCGGTCGCCCATGGCCGCGTCGGTCTTCCGCGCACGGGTGCGCGACGCGGGCCTCGACGGGCTCGTCCAGGTGGACAGCGCGGGCACCGACGGATGGCACGAGGGAGACAGCGCCGACCCACGCACCGTCGCCGTCCTCGAATCCGCGGGCTTCGCGGGCGACCACGTGGCCCGGCAGTTCCAGGCGCACTGGTTCGCCGGGCGCGACCTGGTGATCGCCCTCGACCACGGTCATCTGCGCACCCTGCGCCGCCTCGCGCCGACCTCTGCGGACGCCGACAAGGTGCGCCTGCTGCGCTCATACGACCCCACGGCCCTCGCGGGCGCCGACCTGGACGTCCCTGACCCCTACTACGGCGGCCTCGACGGCTTCGAGGAGTGCCTGACCATGGTCGAGGCGGCGAGCGACGGCCTGCTCGACGCCGTACGCGAAGCGGTGGAAGGACGCGCGGCATGACGCAGCACGCACAGCACTGGCAGCAACCACAGCACTCGCAGGCGTCGCAGACCGAAAGGGCCGGGACCGGACCGGCGGGTTCCGGAGACGGCACCCTGGCGGTGCGGGCCGGGCTCCCGGAGCCGGTGAAGTACGAGCCGACGCTTCCGGGCCCGGTGTTCGCCGCCCACTTCCATCTGCCGGGCGAGCCCACGGGCCCGTACACATACGGCCGCGACGAGAACCCCACCTGGACGCACCTGGAGCGCGCCATCGGGGAGCTCGAATCGCCGGAGAGCGCGAACGGCGGCGCGGAGACCCTGGTCTTCGCCTCCGGGATGGCCGCGGTATCCGCGGTGCTCTTCTCCCAGCTGCGCACCGGTGACGCCGTGGTGCTCCCGGACGACGGCTACCAGGCGCTGCCCCTGGTGCGCGAGCAGCTCACGGCGTACGGCATCGAGGTCCGCACCGCGCCGACCGGCGGCGATGCACAGCTCGACGTGCTCGACGGCGCCCGCCTGCTGTGGCTCGAGACGCCGTCGAACCCGGGCCTGGACGTCTGCGACATCCGCCGCCTCACCGACGCCGCGCACGCGCGTGGCGCCCTGGTCGCCGTCGACAACACCCTCGCCACTCCGCTCGGCCAGCGCCCCCTCGACCTCGGCGCCGACTTCTCCGTGGCCAGCGGTACCAAGCAGCTCACCGGTCATGGGGATCTGCTCCTGGGGTACGTGGCCTGCCGCGACGCCGCCCACGCGGCCGGCGTACGGCGCTGGCGCAAGATCGTCGGCGCCATTCCCGGGCCGATGGAGGCCTGGCTCGCGCACCGCTCGCTGGCCACGCTCCAGCTGCGGGCCGACCGGCAGAACGCAAACGCCCTGGCCGTCGCCGAGGCCCTGCGCGGCCGCGCCGATGTGGCCGGGCTGCGCTACCCCGGGCTCCCCGACGACCCCGCGCACGAGGTCGCCGCGCGGCAGATGCGGCACTTCGGATGCGTGGTGTCGTTCGAGCTGGCTTCACGCGCGCGTGCCGAGCGTTTCCTCGATGCGCTGCGGCTCGTGGACGAGGCGACGAGCTTCGGCGGCGTACGCTCGACCGCCGAGCGACGCGGGCGATGGGGCGGGGACGCCGTTCCGGAGGGCTTCATCCGCCTCTCCGCGGGCGCTGAGGACGCCGATGACCTGGTGGCGGATGTGCTGCGTGCGCTGGACAAGACGGCGGACGAGACCGGGGACGCGTCAGCGGACTGAGGTACGGGGCTACGCACAACGGACGGTCCGAGCCTCCCCCCTCGTGGCTCGGACCGCCCGCGGTTCCGCTTGCGAAGAACCGCGCGAACAAGGCTAGTTGACTCTGTGTCAGTGTCCAATCACAGTAGCGACAGCAACCTATCGACAAATTTATAGTTGGGCGGCGCCGGGGGCCGATACGGAGGGGAGGGTGACGACATGGACTTGGCCCTGTTGCGCACATTCGTGACGGTGCACCGGGCCGGTTCGTTCACCCGTGCCGCCGCACTCCTCGGCCTGTCCCAGCCCGCGGTGACCTCCCAGATCCGCACACTTGAGCGGCAGTTGGGCCGCCCGCTCTTCCTGCGCCAGGCCCGCGGCGTGACCCCCACGACGATCGGCGACGAGCTCGCGCACAAGGCCGCCCCGCACCTCGACGCCCTGGTGGAGATCGCCGAGGCCGGACTCGACGAGGACTCGTCGGTCCGCACCCTCCATCTCGCGGGGCCGCCCGAGTTCACCGCGGAGCGCGCCCTTCCGGCCCTCACCACGCTGACCGGGGGTGACGGCCAGGGCTTTGCTCTCCGTGCGTCGTTCGGCAACGCCGAAGAGGTCCTCGAGGGGCTTGCCGCCGGACACCACGATCTGGCCATCACCACGGCCCGGCCCCGCGGAGCACTGCTCACCGCGACCCCGCTGTGCGACGAGGAGCACGTGCTGGTCGCGGCGCCGCGCTGGGCCGCCCGCATCGGCCCCGGCAAGCTGCGCCGCAAGGGCGCACTCACGGTGGAGAACCTGCCGGTCGTGGAGGTCCATGAGTCGCTGCCGCTCGTCTCGCGCTACTGGGCCGCGGTCTTCGACTCCCGCCCGGCCGCGTCGGGCGCCGTCATCGTGCCGGATCTGCGGGCAGTGCTCGCCTGTGTGATCACCGGTGCCGGGCTCGCCGTCCTGCCTCGCTATCTGTGCGCGTCCGCCCTGGAGCGCGGTCAGATCGCGGCGCTCCTCGATCCGGCGGTGCCACCGCTGCGGACGTACTTCCTCGTCGTACGCACCGGCACACTCGCCATGCCCCACATCGCGCGGGCGCACGAGTGGCTGCTGCGAGCTGCCGTCGACTGGGCGTGAGCCACGGCCCGGCTGGTTCGCGATGTTTCACGTGGAACAGTCCGGGCCACATTTCTCCCATGACCGTCCGACCCGTGGTCAAGCGCACCGCACGTGCCGTCCTTCTCGACGGAGACGACCTCGTCCTGATCAAGCGGACCAAGCCCGGTGTGGACCCGTACTGGGTCACTCCCGGGGGCGGGGTGGAGGCGGAGGACGCGACGGTGGTCGACGCGCTCCATCGTGAGGTGCACGAGGAGCTCGGCGCCAAGATCACCGATGTGGTCCCGTGCTTCGTGGACACGGTCGAGCACATCGGCGAGGACGGCGGCGCCACAGGAGTGAAGGTGCAGCACTTCTTCGTCTGCCGACTGGAGTCCATGGACCCGGCCCAGCGGCACGGCCCCGAGGTCGAGGAGCCCATCGGCGAGTACGAGACCGTCTGGGTGCCGTTCACCCGCGTCGGGATCGCATCGGTCCACCTCGTCCCGCTGTCCCTGCGGCACTATCTGGACGGCAACATCGAAGGCGTACGCGCGATGCACGCGCCTGATCTGGGCTGAGCCGGGTCTGGGGAGAGCCTGATCTGGGCTGAGCCCGATCTGGGGGACGCGGTCAGTCGCCCGCGGCGACCAGTTCCTCCACCGCGTCGTGCCGGATCCGGCCCGCCGGTATCCCCACGTCCCGCAGCGCGTCGACCCCGCTGCGGATCATCCCGGGCGGGCCCGAGAGGTACGCGTCGTACTCGTTCCACGGGCCGTACTCGCGCACCGCGTCCGGCAGTTGTTCCTGGTTGTCGACGACCGGGCGGACGGCGAGCCACGGGTGGGTCTGCTGGAGCCGCAGCATCGTGTCGATGTCGTACAGGTCGTGGTCGGTCCGGGCGCCGTAGAAGACCTCGACCGGCCGCCGCCTGCCATGTTCGGCGACATCCTCGACCAGGGCCTTGATGGGCGCGATGCCGGTCCCGCCACCGAGACAGAGCAGCCCGCTGTCGGTCGTGTGGTCCACCGTCATGGAGCCGGCGGGTGGCCCGAGCCGCAGGACGTCACCGGGGCGGGCGCGGTGCACCAGGGCGTTGGAGACCCACCCGGCCGGTATCGCCTTGACGTGGAAGGAGAGCAGCCCGTCGGAGCGGGACGCCGACGCGAACGAGTAGTGCCGCCAAATGCGCGGCCACCAGGGGGTTTCCAGGGTGGTGTACTGCCCGGCGAGGAACGGGTACGGCTGGTCGGGGCGGACGGTGACGACAGCGATGTCGGGCGTCCGCAGATCGTGCGAGACGATCTCGGCGTACCACCAAGCGGGCGCGCGCAGTTCGTCCTCGGCGGCCGCGTCGATCATGACCTGGGAGATCGTCGTGTACGCCCGCACCCACGCGGCCTCGGTCTCCTCGTCCCAGACCGCGCTCGCGTACCGGCTCAGCGCGCCGATCAGGCACTCGCCGACGGCCGGGTAGTGCTCGGCCTGGGTGCCGTACTTGCGGTGCCCGCGGCCGAGGTTCCGCAGATAGCCGACGAGTACGTCGACCTGGTCCATGTGCTCCGCCGCGGTCAGCAGCGCCTTGAGCAGCCGGTCGCGCTGCGTGTCCATCGCCGCCGGGAACAGCGTGCGCAGGTCCGGGTGCCGGGTGAACAGCAGCGCGTAGAAGTACGAGGTGACCTTGTCGGCGACGGGGGCTATCTCGGCCATCGTGCGCTGGACGAGGACGGCGTCGGGGGATGCGTGGGCTGATGCGTCGGATGCGTCGGGTGGGTCGGGCTGTTGGGGGTGGGGGGCGACCGGCTCGAGTTGCGGTGCGGGGCGCTCGGGCTTCAGCGCGGAGGGCGCGGTGGGTTCCGACTTCGGTTCGGAGGGCTGCGGTGCGGTGCTGTCCGGCGCCGCCAGGGTCTGTCCGCCGGGGCGCGGTGGTGCGGGCTCCAACTCCCGTGTGGTGTGCGGTATTCGCCCAGAACCACCGCTCTCGGTGGGACGGGCTCGGGGTCTGCCGAGAGGGCGTATCGATGACACGCGCCGCCCGGGAAGCGCCTCCCGGGCGCCGAACTCGGGAACGGGCTCGGGGCCGGGCTCAGGGAGGGGCTCGGGGAAGGGCTGTTCATCGCCCTCGGACACGCGGTCAGCCGTCTCCGCCAGGCTCGCTTCCGCGCTCTCCGGCCGCTTCGACGGCGTGCGTGGCGTGAACCAGCCGCTGCCGTTCTCCCCGGAAGTGCCGTTGCCCGCCGACGTGGTGGTCGGAGCGTCCATGCTGTGCCTCGCCTCGAACATCTCTCAGTCGGTCCACGCACTTCCTCACCGGAAGATGCTTGCTTTCCCCGCTCTGCCTCGGCAGCCCATGTCGATCACAGTGAACCCTGATACCCAAGCCCTACGGACAAGTAGGGGGAAATGTGACATTGGCCGCAGTCACCTCATCCGCAGCATCCCACCCGTGTCCATTGTGGGGAGCTGATAGCCGGAAGTGGGGGTCATCGATCTCTTTGCCCCGTTAAGCTTTATTGATCTGCGTGCGCGTCCCTGGCGTGCGCCTCCCCGCGCACCGGGCCCGAACCGGAGTCGACCCTACCGGCAGGCGTCGAACGCACAAGTGCCCTTGCTTCATTCGGAATTGTGGGATCCGGGCCTGGCAATTGCCTCCATTACCGGCGTGCCCGCCAATGCGTACGCCTTCCGCAAATCCCGCCCGACGTAGGAGTGAGTGGCCAGGTCCACAAGCCGTGGGTCCGCATTGACCGCGACCGAAACAGGCATGGCGGCGAACAGCTCCAAGTCGGACAGCGAGTCTCCGTAGGCGACGCAATCCGCACGGTCCACCCCGAACTCTTCACAGAGCCGGTTCGCGATCCTCACCTTGGCCGCCGCGTTGAGAATGCCCGTGGGATTCACCGGCTCGGTGAACGGCACGGCCGGGAAGCGCGAGCCGTACGCCGCATGCGCGCCCCAGCCCAGAAGCCGCTCCACGAAGAAAGACGGCGAGAGCGAGATGACCGCGCAGTAGTCGCCGTTCGCCCGGATCTCGGCCCAGGTGTCCTGGATACCGGACAGCCAGGGCGCCCCTTCGAAGGCGGCCGTCACATGGGCATCCGTGAGGCCCGCCCACAGGGCGTGCACCCGCACCGCGTACTGAGCGGAGTCGACGCGCTGCCCGACGAATTCCCGCTCAAGCTCCGCGATCTCCCTTTCCAGGCCCAGCTGTCGAGAGATCTCCACGGGCGCCGCAGTGCCGTACAGCAGCGTGCCGTCCAGGTCGAAGAGGTGTAGGCGCGTCATGTACGCCGAGGCTAGTACCCGCGGTTACTCCCACGGTCAGACGCCCCCGCGCGCCGATACCGGCACGGTGTTTCACGTGAAACTACGTCGTCCCGCACGCCGGGCCACCCTCGCTGTCCATGTCGCCGCCTCGGCCGGCTGGCTCGGGCTCACGCTCGGGCTCGTCGGGCTGGCCACGACGGCACTCACCACCGACTCCCCTGCGGCCATCGAGGCCTCCGTCCGTTCGATGAAGGTCTTCACCGACTGGCTCGTCCTCCCGCTGGCGTTCCTCACCCTGCTGAGCGGCCTGCTGCTCTCGCTCGGTACGACCTGGGGGCTCGCCCGCCACCGCTGGGTCTACACGAAGTTCTGGCTGACCCTGGTGACCATCGCCGCGTCGACCTTCGCGCTGCGCCCCGGGGTCAACGAGGCGGTCGCGACCGTATCCGCCGGAGACCCCCTGGCCGACCCGAGCGATCTCATCGCCGGACCCATCGTCTCGCTCAGCGCGTATCTGTTCATGACGGTCATCTCGGTTCTCAAACCCTGGGGCCTGACCGGGCGCGGCCGACGGCTCCGCGCCGGGCAGCAGCGTGACCAGAGGAAACTTGGCCAAAAGCAGAGTGCTTCTCCCCACAAAGAGGTGGACGCCGAGGTCATGCGTCAGACAGCCTGACCCGCGTGTCGACACCTACCCTCTCCGCACTGCCCATCCGCAAGCTCACTCCCCGTGACCTCATGGCCTGCGCCGACCTGTCCGAGGACCGCGGCTGGCCCCGCGAGGAACACAAATGGGGACTGCTGCTCTCGGCCGGGACGGGCTACGGCATCGACGACCCCGACGGACCGGGGCTCATCGCCGCCTGCGTCGTGACCCAGTACGGACCGTACGAGAACCCGGGACTCTCGGCGATCGGCATGGTGCTGGTCGCCGAGCGCCATGCCCGCAAGGGCATCGGCCGCCATCTGATGCGGTACGTCGTCGAGTCCGCGGGCACCACCCCGCTCACCCTCCACGCGACACCGAACGGCCGCCCCCTGTACGAGCAGCTCGGCTTCAAGACGACCGGGCGCGCCGAAATGGTCCTCGGCCCGTTCACCCCCGAGGCCTCGGACGAGGACGTGCCGGGCGTCACCACGCGGGCGGCGACGGCGGAGGACCTGCCCGTCCTCGTCGGGCTCGACACCGAGGTCTTCGGCCTCGACCGCACCCCGGTGATCACCCGCCTGCCGGCCTTCACCGACCAGCTCCGCGTCGCGGAGGCGGACGGCGAGATCATCGGGTACGCGGGCCTGTGGCCGAACATGCAGACCCATGTCGTCGGCCCGCTGATCGCCCGCGACACGGACACGGCGAAGGCGCTCATCGCCTCCCTCGGCACCCGCACCGACCGGCCGCTGCGCACCGACATCGACGTGCGCCACGAGGAGTTGCTCGCCTGGGTGAAGGCGCGCGGTCTGGCGCCCGTCGCCTTCAACTCCGTAATGACGTACGGAACCCCGGAGCTGCCCGGCGACTGGACCCGCCGGTTCGCACCACTGACGGTGGCGGCGGGCTGACGGCACACGAAGGCCCGCCCTCACGTACCGGGAGTTCCTCGGTACGTGAGGGCGGGCCTTCGTCATGCCCAGGGCCCCGGTGCGGAGCCCACGAAGGGCCTCAGGCGAGCGCGTCCAGGGCTGCCGTCGCGAACCCGTGGTCCTGCTCCGGAGCGCCGCCGCCGACGCCGATCGCGCCGATCAGCCGGCCGTCGCGGTGGACGGGCACGCCTCCCGCGATGAAGAGCAGGGGCCGGTCGAGGGCCGTGGGCAGCGTGTGGAAGAGGCCGCCGGGCTGGACCGCGTCGACGAGGTCGGCGGTCGGGGCGTCGAGCTGGAGGGCCGTGTAGGCCTTGCGGGTGCTGGTCTCGCCGGAGATCAGCACGGCCCGGTCGTCGCGCCGGAAGGCGAGCAGGTGGCCACCGGCGTCGAGGACGGTGACGCTGACCGTGACTCCGGCCGCTTCGGCGGCGCGGTGGGCGGCGGTGACGAGGGCCTCCGCGTCCGTGGTGGTCAGCGGGGTGACGGCGGGGGTGGTGGTGCTCACGAGGGGTTCTCCTTGATGCAGTGATGCAGTGATTCGCTGATGCGGTGATGCGGGGCGTCGGGGGCTGGTGGCCCAGGGCGCCGTGACGGCAGCCTGGGCGCCCTGGACGGGGTCAGTGGTGCACGGGCGTCGCGCTTTCGGTGACGGGGGCGACGGAGGCGGTTCCCGCGACGACGCGGGTCGGTGCGGCGGAGCGCCGCTCCAGGGCGGCCGAGAGCACGGCGAGCACGAGGGCGGATCCGGCGAGCAGGGCGCCCACCCAGTTGGGGGCGGTGTAGCCGAGGCCCGCGGAGATCACGACTCCGCCGAGCCACGCCGCGAGTGCGTTGCCCAGGTTGAAGGCGCCGATGTTGACGGCCGATGCGAGCGTGGGGGCGCCGGAGGCCTGGTCGAGCACGCGCTTCTGCAGCGGCGGCACGGTCGCGAAGCCCAGGGCACCGATCAGCACGACGGTCACGGCCGACGCGACCTTGTTGTGCGCGGTGAGCGTGAAGAGGCCGAGCACCAGGGCGAGGGCGCCGAGCGTGACGTACAGCATCGGCATCATCGCGCGGTCGGCGAGCCTGCCTGCGACGAGGTTGCCGCCGACCATGCCGAGGCCGAAGAGGACGAGCAGCCAGGTCACCGACGCGTCCGCGTAGCCCGCGACGTCCGTCATCATCGGCGTGATGTAGGTGATGGCCGCGAAGACGCCGCCGAAGCCGAGGACGGTCATCGCCATGGCGAGCAGCACCTGGACGTTGCGGAAGGCCCCGATCTCGTCGCGCAGGCGCACGCCCTCGGGCTTGGGCAGGTCCGGTACGAGCTTGGCGATGCCGACAAGACCGACGACGCCGAGGGCGGCGACGATGACGAAGGTGATCCGCCAGCCGATGGCCTGGCCGACGAACGTGCCGAGCGGCACACCGACCACGTTGGCGACGGTCAGGCCCGAGAACATCATGGCGATGGCCCCGGCCTTCTTCTCAGGGGCGACCAGCTCCGCGGCGACGACGGCGCCGATGCCGAAGAAGGCGCCGTGGGCGAGCGAGGCGACGATGCGGCCCGCCAGCATCACGCCGAAGACCGGCGCGACGGCCGAGACCAGATTGCCCGCGATGAACAGGCCCATGAGCAGCATGAGCATCCGCTTGCGGGAGATGCGGGTGGCGAGCGCGGTCATCAGCGGGGCGCCGATCACGACGCCCAGGGCGTAGCCGGTCACGAGGAATCCGGCGGTGGGGATGGAGACGTCGAAGTCACCCGCGACCTCGGGAAGGAGTCCCATGATCACGAACTCTGTGGTCCCGATTCCGAAGGCCCCGATCGCGAGGGCCAGAAGCGCGAGAGGCATGGAGTTTCCTTCCAGACGGTTGCAGGTGCGCTTAACGTGCGTCCACAATAATTGCATACGCGGGATAATTGCAAGCGCTGGATATTGCATCGGTGGACTATCCTGGACGCAGCCGCTCCAGGGCACAGGACGACGGGACGCAGGAAGACGGAGGAACTGCCATGACAGCGACCGACCCCGCACTCACCGCCCTCGCCCAGGGCTGGTGCGCGCTCTCCCTGCTCCACGGGAAGATCGAGACCCATGTCGAGCGGGCGCTCCAGGCCAAGCACGGCCTGAGCGTGCGGGAGTACGGCCTCCTCGACGTCCTCAGCCGCCAGCACGACGGAGAGGGCGGCCATCTGCAGATGAAGCAGGTCGCCGACGCCGTCGTACTCAGCCAGAGCGCGACGACGCGCCTGGTCACACGGCTTGAGGACCGCGGCCTCCTGTCGCGCTATCTGTGCCCCACCGACCGGCGTGGCATCTACACCAACGTCAGCGAGAGCGGCGCCAAGCTCCTCGCCGAGGCCCGGCCCACCAACGACACGGCGCTGCGCGAGGCGCTCGACGAAGCCGCGCAGAACCCCGAGCTCGCCCCGCTGGTCAGAGCGGTGGAAACGGTCCGCACCCCGGCCTAGCGGGCTCGCCCGGCGCTCATCGGGGGGCGTGCGCATAGGCTGCGGCCATGGGAGATCTTGAGATACGCCCCGCCGCAGCCGATGACATCCCCGCGATCGTGGCCATGCTGGCCGACGATCCCCTGGGCGCCCAGCGCGAGTCGCCGGACGACCTCACCCCGTACTTCCCGGCGTACGAGCGGCTCGCCAAGGACCCGAACCAGCATCTGGTCGTCGCCGTACGCGAGGGCCGCGTGGTCGGCACGCTCCAGCTCACGATCATCCCGGGGCTGTCGCGGAAGGGCACCATCCGGTCGATCATCGAAAGCGTCCGCGTGCACGCCGACGAACGGGGCAGCGGCCTCGGCACCCGGTTCATCGAGTGGGCCGTCGCTGAATCCCGCCGCCAGGGCTGCCAGTTGGTGCAGCTGACCTCGGACGCCAGCCGCACCGACGCGCACCGCTTCTACGAGCGTCTGGGGTTCACGGCCTCGCATGTCGGCTTCAAGCTCCAGCTCTGACCGCAGCGTGGGCGTACGCGCGGCGGCATTGACCTGCGCGACACCATGAGTCCGAGCGCCCCGACCCGAGGTGCCCTGTTTCACGTGAAACAGGGGCACCTCATGCAAGTGAGGGCGTTTATGCGAGCCCCCGCCACCCCTCCGGGTCCACCCCGCCCGGCACCGGAGCCCCCTCGTCATAGGGCTCCCGCGTGAAAACGAACGACCCCAGGTCGAGGTGGCTCACCGAGCCGTCCGGACGCCGGACCGCCCGCAGCAGCTCTCCCGCGTAGTACCCGTCAAGGCCCGTCCACGTCCCGTCGCCGTTCGGCCGGAACCGCGAGCCTCGCCCACCACCCACCAACGGAGCCAACTCGACCGCCCCGTCGGCCGCGAGGCGCAGCGCCAGCGTGCTCGTTCCCCAGTACCAGGGCCCGGTCAACTCCAGTACGGACCGGTCGACTTCGGGAAGGGGGCGCCACGGTTCAGGGATCCGCGGTTCCGCCTCCGCCACGATCCGTACGAGGTCGGCCGCCACCGCGGCCACCGGAGGCCCACTGGTGCAGTTGGCCAGGACCACCGCCGCGACGTCGTCCCCCTCGCAGGTCCACAGGCCGGCGAGGAAGCCGGGCAGCGAGCCCGAGTGACCGGCGAGCGTACGTCCACCGCCCCGCACGATGCTGACGCCGAATCCATAGGTCTGTTCCACGTCACCAAAATCCGCGACCGCTGCCGGCATCCTCATCTCGCGGACCGAATCCGCACAGAGCACCCTGTCATCGCCGTACATCAGGAACACGGCGAAGCGCGCCAAGTCAGCTGCCGTCGACCACAGTTGCCCGGCCGGAGCCATCAGCCCCAGATCCTCGGCAGGCTCGGGCAGCAAGACATCGGCCCACGGATGCACAGCCCAGCCGCCGGCGTGGGGGGCCATCGGCTGACCACTCGTGCGATGCAGGCCGAGCGGTTCGAGGACCTCACGACGCAGTACGTCCTCCCACGGAGCCCCACGCAGCGCCTCGACGAGCGAGCCGAGCAGCGTGTAGCCGGGGTTGGAGTAGTGGAACCGACGACCGACAGGGTGCTTGAAGGGCTGCTCCCCGAGGACATCGCTCAGTTCGGGCCGCAGCGACGCGGGGCTGCGCTCCCACCACTGTCCCGGTGTCTCGGCCGCGAGGCCGCCCCGGTGCGAGAGGAGATCGGCGATCGTGACCTCACCAGCGCCCGTGCCCGGCAGATGCTTCTCCAGCGGGTCGGACAGATCGAGCACGCCCTCGTCCCGCAGCCGCATCACCAGGACGGCGGTGAAGGTCTTGGTGATCGATCCGATGCGGTACTGCACGTGCTCGTCCGGTGCGTGGCCATCGACCGAGGTACGGCTCCCCGCCCACACCGTCTCTCCCCCGCGGACCACGGTGGCGACCAGGGACGGCGCACGCCCCTCCGTCTGGGCGGTGGCGATGCGATGGGTCAGGGCTCGGCGTGTGGCGGGAAGCAGTTCTGCGTTTGTCATGGGGTCAGTCGTCATGCGGCCAGTCCATAGGGGCGCGGCGCCCGGCGTCGAGTCCTTTCTCGCCCGGGACCCGATGCGGCTCGACATGTTTCACGTGAAACGCTGGTTGCCATGTCGGAAGACAAGCTGGTCAGTTACGAGGAGAGCCGTGCGCGGCTGTTCGGCCTGGCGTACCGGATGCTCGGCGAAGCCGCCGAGGCTGAGGACGTACTGCAGGACGCCTACCTGCGCTGGGCGGACAGCGGCCCGGTCGAGGTTCCCGCGGCCTGGCTGACCAAAGCGGTGACGAATCTCTGTCTGACCCGGCTGAGTTCGGCCCGCGCCCGTCGCGAGCGATACGTGGGGCCCTGGCTCCCCGAGCCGGTGTTCACCGATGACGGACAGCTGGGTCCCCTGGAGACGGTCGAGCAGCGCGACTCGGTGTCGGTCGGCCTGCTCGTCCTCCTTGAGCGGCTGACGCCCGCGGAGCGAGCGGCCTTCGTGCTGCGTGAGGCCTTCGGCTATCCCCACGCGGACATCGCGGAGGTCCTCGATGTACCGGAGGCGCGAGTGCGCCAGCTCTACCGACGGGCCCGTGAGCATGTACGGGAGCCGCGGCGCCGCTTCGACTCGGATCCCCAGCAGTGCGCGGAGATCGTGCACCGGTTCCTCGCCGCGGCGACGGAGGGCGATGTGGCGGGGCTCGAACGGTTGCTCGCCAAGGATGTCGTCTCGTGGTCGGACGGCGGCGGTGCGGTCTCGGCCGCGCGACGCCCGGTCACCGGTGCGGACCGGGTCTCCCGTCTCCTCGTCGGCTTCGCCACCCACCCGCGTGCGGCCGGTGCCGTGCTCGACGTACGGCTGGTCAACGGCGCACCGGCGATCGTGGGCCGCCTGGGGGGCGAGCTGGTCGCCGTGCTGCACCTGGAGATCGAGGACGGGCAGGTGCAGGCCGTGCACAACGTGGTGAACCCCGCCAAGCTCGCCTTCGCCGCAGCTCAGCCGATGTGATCCACATCTCTCCAGACACTGTCACGGATCGGGGGGCCTGTCTGGTCAACCCTTCGACGCCGCCTGGTCGTCAGGGCGTCGGGAGGAGATCGTGATGACAGCGCACATCGTGGTGCTGGGTGCGGGATACGCCGGAGTCGTCGCCGCCAAGGCGACCGCCAAACAGCCCGGGACCCGGGTGACCCTGGTGAACGCGAGCGACCGATTCGTGGAGCGGGTCCGGATGCACCAGGTCGCCGCGGGCCAGAAGGTGCGGCAGCGGCCGATCGCCGAGCTGCTCGCCGACGCACCCGTACGGTTCATCGTCGACCGGGTCGTCGCGGTCGACGCCACCCGCCGTGAGGTACTCCTCGCCGACGGCACTCCCCTCGCGTACGACACCTTGATCTATGCCCTGGGCAGCAGCGCCGACCACGAGACCGTGCCCGGGGTCGCCGAGCACGCGTACCCGCTCGCGACCGCCACCGATGCGGAGCGCCTCGGGGCCCGCCTTGCCGAGGGCGGAAGCGTCGCGGTCGTCGGCGGCGGGCTGACCGGCATCGAGGCCGCAGCCGAACTGGCCGAGTCCCGCCCGGAGTTGAAGGTCCGCCTGGTCACCGGCGGCGCACTCGGCGCGGCTCTGTCCGAACGGGGCCGACGGCATCTGCGCCGCGTCTTCGACCGGCTCGCCGTGGACGTCCGGGATCGCGTACGGGTCAGCGAAGTACACGCGGACGGTGTCGTCCTGGACGACGGTGAGGTGCTTCCCGCGGACACCGTGGTGTGGACCACCGGCTTCCGTGTGCCACAGATCGCGCGCGAGGCCGGATTCGCGGTGGACGACCACGGCCGGATGCTGGTCGACCGGACGCTGCGCTCGGTATCGCACCCCGACGTGTACGCGATCGGTGATGCGGCGGCGGCCCAGCGGCAGGGCGGGCAGGAGCTGCGCATGGCCTGCGCCACCGGGCTGCCGTCGGCCGCCCACGTGGCACGGACGGTGGGCGACCGCCTCGCCGGCCGCACCCCGCGCCCGCTGCGCTTCCGCTACCTCAACCAGTGCGTCAGCCTGGGGCGCCGCGACGGCCTCATCCAGTTCGTACGGGACGACGACACCCCGGTCGAGCGGGTCCTCACCGGCCGCGCCGCCGCCCTGTACAAGGAGTTCATCGTCCGCGGCGCCCTGTCCGCCCAGCGCCACCCGGCCCTGGTCAAGCTCACCCCGCACGGAAGCGAACCGCGCCGCTAGGACCGCGGCTCCGGCTACGTCTGCGCCATGTCCACGAAGCGCGAGTAGTGGCCCTGGAAGGCGACCGTGATCGTCGCCGTGGGGCCGTTACGGTGCTTGCCCACGATGATGTCCGCCTCGCCCGCGCGCGGTGACTCCTTCTCGTACGCGTCCTCGCGGTGCAGCAGGATCACCATGTCGGCGTCCTGCTCGATGGAGCCGGATTCACGCAGGTCGGAGACCTGGGGCTTCTTGTCCGTGCGCTGCTCGGGGCCACGGTTCAGCTGCGAGAGCGCGATGACCGGAACCTCGAGCTCCTTGGCGAGCAGCTTCAGGTTTCGCGACATGTCCGAGACTTCCTGCTGGCGGCTCTCGGCACGCTTCGAGCCACCGGACTGCATCAGCTGCAGATAGTCGATGATCACCAGCTTGATGTCGCTGCGCTGCTTGAGGCGGCGGCACTTCGCGCGGATCTCCATCATCGACAGGTTCGGGGAGTCGTCGATGTAGAGCGGCGCCGCCGAGACCTCGGGCATCCGACGTGCGAGCCGCGTCCAGTCCTCATCCGTCATCGTGCCGGAGCGCATGTGGTGCAGCGCCACGCGTGCCTCCGCGGACAGCAGACGCATCGCGATCTCGTTGCGCCCCATTTCCAGGGAGAAGATGACGCTGGGCAGGCTGTGCTTGATGGAGGCGGCGCGCGCGAAGTCGAGGGCCAGGGTGGACTTACCCATGGCGGGGCGGGCCGCGATGACGATCATCTGGCCGGGGTGCAGGCCGTTCGTGAGCGAGTCGAAGTCGGTGAAGCCCGTGGGAACGCCCGTCATCTCGCCGCTGCGGGAGCCGATCGCCTCGATCTCGTCGAGGGCGCCCTCCATGATGTCCGCGAGCGGCAGATAGTCCTCACTGGTGCGCTGCTCGGTGACGGCGTAGATCTCGGCCTGGGCGCTGTTGACGATCTCGTCGACGTCGCCGTCCGCCGCGTATCCCATCTGCGTGATGCGGGTGCCGGCCTCGACCAGGCGGCGCAGGACCGCGCGCTCGTGGACGATCTCCGCGTAGTACTCGGCGTTCGCAGCGGTCGGGACCGTCTGGACCAGCGAGTGCAGATACGAGGCGCCGCCGACCTTGGTGATCTCGCCGCGCTTGGTGAGCTCCGCGGCGACGGTGATGGGGTCGGCCGGCTCGCCCTTGGCGTACAGGTCGAGGATCGCGGTGTAGATCGTCTCGTGCGCCGGGCGGTAGAAGTCATGGCCCTTGAGCACCTCGACGACGTCCGCGATGGCGTCCTTCGAGAGCAGCATGCCGCCGAGCACCGACTGCTCGGCGTCGAGGTCCTGCGGAGGCACGCGCTCGAAGGACGGGCCGCCGTCCCAGCCGCGCTCGTGCTGCTCCTCGCGGCTCCGGCCGCCGTCGCGGGACGGGCGGGACACAGGCAGACGATCACTTGGACCGCTGTCGGCCCACGGGTCGTCCAAGGGCTCGGAGATACTCACCGGGCCACCTCCTCCCGTCCGCCGCGCGGACCTCGCCGTGCCCCTCTTTCCTACGGCACGACACTGACAAATAAGGGGGCCCAACTCCGGTTCTGACGCGTCGGATTTGCGGGGTTTCCGCGATGGCAGGACGAGGCGGGCGCCGGACAACCGTAGGCCCGTGGGCACCGTCAGCCAATCTGGTTATCCACAGGCGGTGTGGATGACTGCCGCGATGCTGTGGAGAACCCCGCCAAACCTGTGCACGGTCCGGTGGACAGCCCTGTGAACAAGCCCTCAGGACACTTTTCGCACCCTCTCTGACCTGCACCTTTCCCATCCACCGGCTGTGCAGAAGAAAAACTTCCCCAGTCGGCCCAAGAACTTGCCGAACGGCGCACGAGCCGAGGTGCACACACAGCCCAAGTAAGGGTCCTACCTCAATTGCATCTCTTACCTGTGGAAGATTAGATTGGTGCTCATGACACAGGCTCCCGCGGCACCCAAGGCCGCCCGGCGACGACACGACCGAGAGATCGTCGCACTCGCCGTCCCGGCCTTCGGCGCACTCGTGGCCGAGCCCCTCTTCGTCATGGCCGACAGCGCCATCGTCGGCCATCTCGGCACCGCCCAGCTCGCCGGGCTCGGCGTCGCCTCGGCCCTCCTGATGACCGCCGTCAGCGTCTTCGTCTTCCTCGCCTACGCCACCACGGCCGCCGTCGCCCGCCGCGTCGGCGCCGGTGACCTCCAGGCCGCCATCCGACAGGGCATGGACGGCATCTGGCTCGCCCTGCTCCTCGGCGCCGCCGTCATCGCCGTCGCCCTGCCCACGGCACCCGTGCTCGTGGACCTCTTCGGCGCCTCCGACTCCGCCGCACCGTACGCGGTCACCTATCTCAGGGTCTCCGTGCTCGGCATCCCCGCGATGCTGATCGTGCTCGCCGCCACCGGCGTGCTGCGCGGCCTCCAGGACACCAAGACCCCGCTGTACGTGGCCGTCGGCGGCTTCGTCGCCAACGCCGCCCTCAACGCGCTCCTCGTCTACGGGGCGGGCCTCGGCATCGCCGGCTCCGCGTGGGGCACCGTGCTCGCCCAGTGCGGCATGGCCGCGGTCTATCTGTACGTGGTCGTCCGCGGCGCCCGGCGCCATGGTGCCTCGCTGCGCCCCGACGCCGCCGGGATCAGGGCCTGCGCCCAGGCCGGGGTCCCGCTCCTGGTCCGCACGCTCTCACTGCGGGCGATCGTGATGATCGCGACCGCCGTCGCCGCCCGCTTGGGCGACGCCGACATCGCGGCCCACCAGATCGTCCTGTCCCTGTGGAGCCTGCTGTCCTTCGCCCTCGACGCCATCGCGATCGCCGGGCAGGCCATCATCGGCCGCTATCTGGGGGCGAACGATGCCCAGGGCGCCCGTGACGTCTGCCGCCGCATGGTGCAGTGGGGCTTTGCCTCCGGCGTCGTGCTCGGCCTCCTGGTCGTCCTGGCACGGCCGGTGTTCGTCCCGCTCTTCAGCGGCGACGCTCCTGTCCAGGACGCGGCCCTGCCCGCCCTGATCGTGATCGCCCTCGCCCAGCCGATCTGCGGCATCGTCTATGTCCTCGACGGCGTCCTGATGGGCGCGGGGGACGGACCGTATCTGGCCTGGGCGATGCTGATCACTCTTGCGGCGTTCGCCCCGGCCGCCCTGCTCGTGCCGACGCTCGGCGGTGGGCTGACCGCACTGTGGGCCGCCATGACGCTCATGATGACCGTGCGCATGCTCACCCTGTGGCTGCGCTCCCGCTCGGGCCGCTGGATCGTCACGGGCGCCACGCGCTGACGCGATGGTTCACGTGAGAGGCGATGTTTCACGTGAAACGTCGCCCCTGACCCACGCCGGGACCACCTCTCACGACGCGTAGGCAGAGCACCGAGCCCGACACCGCACGGCAAAGGGGCCGCACCCGATGGGTGCGGCCCCTTCACTCAGTCCTGCGAGCGCAATGCTCAGGCAGCGACGACCTCGACGTTGACCTTCGCGGCAACCTCGGGGTGCAGACGCACGGACGTCGCGTGGGCGCCCAGCGTCTTGATCGGCGCGTTCAGCTCGATGCGGCGCTTGTCGACCTTCGGGCCACCGGCAGCCTCGATCGCCGAAGCGACGTCAGCCGGGGTGACGGAACCGAAGAGACGACCGGCGTCGCCGGAGCGGACGGCCAGGCGGACCTTGACGCCCTCGAGCTGGGCCTTGATCTCGTTGGCCTGCTCGATGGTCGCGATCTCGTGGATCTTGCGCGCACGACGGATCTGCGCGACGTCCTTCTCGCCACCCTTGGTCCAGCGGATCGCGAAGTTCCGCGGGATCAGGTAGTTACGGGCGTACCCGTCCTTGACGTCGACAACGTCGCCGGCGCCACCGAGGCCGGAGACCTCGTGGGTCAGGATGATCTTCATGTGTAGGTCACCCTTCCTTTAGCGCGCGGTGGACGTGTAGGGCAGCAGCGCCATCTCACGGCTGTTCTTCACGGCCGTGGCGACGTCACGCTGGTGCTGCGTGCAGTTGCCGGTCACGCGGCGGGCACGGATCTTGCCGCGGTCGGAAATGAACTTCCGCAGCATGTTCGTGTCCTTGTAGTCCACGTACGTGACCTTGTCCTTGCAGAAAGCGCAGACCTTCTTCTTAGGCTTGCGCACAGGCGGCTTCGCCATGGTGTTTCTCCTGTGTGATCAAGAAGTGTGGGTACGGCCCGCCTTCTCGCCCTGAGCTGTCGCCCGGGACCTAGAAGGGGGGCTCGTCCGAGTAGCCGCCGCCGGAGCCGCCGGAGTTTCCACCCCAGCCGCCACCGCCGCCGCCCTGCTGGCCGCCGCCAGCCGGGGCACCGGTCGCCCAGGGGTCGTCGGCGGGAGCACCGCCGCCACCCTGCTGCTGACCGCCGCCGGAGCCACCGCCCCAGCCGCCGCCCTGCTGGCCGCCACCGCCACCGCCGCCGTATCCGCCCTGGCCGCCGCGACCGGTGGTCTTGGTGACCTTGGCCGTGGCGTTCTTCAGGCTGGCGCCGACTTCCTCGACGTCCAGCTCGTAGACCGTGCGCTTGATGCCCTCACGGTCCTCGTAGGACCGCTGCTTCAGTCGGCCCTGCACGATGACGCGCATGCCTCGCTGGAGCGACTCGGCGACGTTCTCCGCCGCCTGACGCCAGACCGAGCAGGTCAGGAACAGGCTCTCGCCGTCCTTCCACTCATTGGTCTGCCGGTCGAAGGTGCGGGGAGTGGACGCGACGCGGAACTTCGCGACCGCCGCACCGGACGGGGTGAAGCGCAGCTCGGGGTCGTCGACAAGATTGCCGACGACCGTGATGACGGTCTCGCCTGCCATTGGGGGAACCTCTCGGCGGGTTTGCTGCTGGCTGCTTGCTGCTACTCGAATCCCGAGTGCCGCTGAGCTAGGAAGCTCAGTGGGTCTCGGGGCGGAGGACCTTAGTCCGGAGGACCGACTCGTTCAGGTTCATCTGGCGGTCGAGCTCCTTGACGACCGCAGGCTCGGCCTGCAGGTCGATGACCGAGTAGATGCCCTCGGGCTTCTTCTTGATCTCGTACGAGAGACGACGACGGCCCCAGGTGTCGACCTTCTCGACCTTTCCGTTGCCCTCACGGACGACGGAGAGGAAGTTCTCGATCAGCGGGGAGACAGCGCGCTCCTCGAGATCGGGGTCGAGGATGACCATCACCTCGTAGTGACGCATGTGGAACCCACCTCCTTTGGACTCAGCGGCCACGGTCGTTCCGTGGCAGGAGGGTCGTGATGCGTACGCAACGGTATCGGCCGCCACTGACAATCGGGTCCCTGGTCGCGGGTGCGGGGGAGTCCGTGCCGTTCGGCTGCCGGGTGGCTGTGCCAGTCGAGGACTGGTCTGGGCAGACACCGGTGCAGACGGTACAGAGTACCTGCACGGAGGCTTCCGGTTGAAATCCGGCGTCGGACGGGCAGAATCTGTACACATCGGGTGTGTATGGCGCTACGATGCGCCGCCTTCCGCAGGAGGTGCCTCCATGGCACAGGCAATGCGACGCGACACCGCAGGCTCCCTCTTCGCCACCGACGGCAAGCCCCATCCGCTCCAGGACACGCTGCTCGGCGTGACGCTGGCGCTCGGCGCGATCGCCTTCGTGACCGCGATGTTCCACAACCTCCATCTGCTCAGTTCCTGGACCGGCCTGGTCGGGATCTTCACGGGCGCGTACGGACAGTTCATCTCCGTGACGACGCGCGAGCGCTTCTTCCTGATCGTCGGCCTCGGCGCTTCGGCGGTCGGCTTCTTCCTGGGTATGGCGCACGGCGGCCTCTTCGGCGGACTCTGGTAGCCCGCCCGCGGCTCCCCGCCGCTCCCCGGACCGGCCGCTGACCGGTCCGCGTCGCCCCTGGTCGGAGCCCGGCCCGGGGCGAAGGTTGCATACGCCCAATCGGGGCGCTCGCAGGGCGCAGTAGGCTTCGGCGCTAGAGCCGGAGCCCCTGTACCCATGGGGACACACCAGCCCGAGGAGCGCCGCGAATGAGCCTGACCCTGAGGACCATCAGCCGAGAGCAACATCTGGCGTACATCCAGAGCCTGCCGTCGGCGAGCCATTGCCAGGTCCCGGCATGGGCAGACGTGAAGAGTGAATGGCGCTCGGAGAACCTGGGCTGGTTCGACGAGAGGACCGGTCAGCTGGTGGGCGTGGGCCTGGTGCTCTACCGCCAGTTGCCCAAGGTCAAGCGCTATCTCGCGTATCTGCCCGAGGGTCCGGTCATCAACTGGTACGCCCCGAACCTGGACGACTGGCTCCAGCCCATGCTCGCGCACCTGAAGAAGCAGGGCGCCTTCTCCGTGAAGATGGGCCCGCCGGTCGTCATCCGCCGCTGGAACGCCCAGGCCATCAAGGCGGGCATCCAGAGCCCCGACGTGAAGCGACTGCGTGACATCGAGGCCACGCACATCGAGCCGCGCGCCTTCGAGGTGTCCGACAAGCTGCGCCGCATGGGCTGGCAGCAGGGCGAGGACGGCGGCGCCGGCTTCGGCGACGTCCAGCCCCGCTATGTCTTCCAGGTGCCGCTCGCCAACCGCTCCCTGGACGAGGTCCTCAAGAACTTCAACCAGCTGTGGCGCCGCAACATCAAGAAGGCCGAGAAGGCCGGCGTCGAGGTCGTCCAGGGCGGCTACGAGGATCTGGCCGAATGGCAGCGGCTCTACGAGATCACGGCGATCCGCGACAAGTTCCGGCCGCGGCCGCTGAGCTACTTCCAGCAGCAGTGGCGGGCCCTCAACACCGAGGACCCCAACCGCATGCGGCTGTACTTCGCGCGGCACAACGGCGTGAATCTGTCGGCGGCGACGATGCTCGTCGTGGGCGGGCACGTCTGGTACTCCTACGGCGCTTCCGACAACATCGGGCGTGAGGTCCGGCCCTCGAACGCGATGCAGTGGCGGATGCTGCGCGACGCCTACGCCCTCGGCGCGTCCGTCTACGACCTGCGCGGCATCTCCGACTCGCTCGACGAGACCGACCACCTCTTCGGCCTGATCCAGTTCAAGGTCGGCACCGGCGGCGAGGCCGTCGAGTACGTCGGCGAGTGGGACTTCCCGCTGAACAAGCTGCTGCACAAGGCGCTCGACATCTACATGTCGCGTCGCTGATCCCGCACAATTTCCTTCCATACCTCTGTTACACCGCAGCAACCAGAAAGGTTCCGGGACCAGCCATGGCGCTCACGCTCTATGTCGACACCGCGCGCTGGCGGGCACACCAGAAGCACGTGCTCGACCAGTTCCCGGGCATCGTCCCGGTCTGCAAGGGCAATGGCTACGGCTTCGGACACGAGCGGCTCGCCGAAGAGGCCACGCTCTTCGGCTCCGACATCCTCGCCGTCGGCACGACGTACGAGGCCGCCCGGATCAAGGACTGGTTCGGCGGTGACCTGCTGGTCCTGACGCCGTTCCGGCGGGGCGAGGAGCCCGTGCCGCTGCCCGACCGCGTCATCCGCTCCGTGTCGTCGATCGACGGCGTGCACGGCCTCGTGGGGGCCCGCGTCGTCATCGAGGTCATGTCCTCGATGAAGCGCCACGGCGTGAGCGAGCAGGACCTGCCGCAGCTGCACGCCGCGATCGAGGACGTGCGCCTGGAGGGCTTCGCGATCCACCTGCCCCTCGACCGCCCCGACGGCTCGGACGCCGTCGAGGAGGTCATCGCGTGGATGGACCGGCTGCGCGCCGCCCGGCTGCCGCTGCACACGATGTTCGTCAGCCATCTCAAGGCCGGTGAACTCGCCCGCCTGCAGCAGCAGTTCCCGCAGACACGCTTCCGCGCGCGGATCGGTACGCACCTCTGGCTGGGCGACCACCAGGCGACGGAGTACCGGGGCGCCATCCTGGACGTCACGCGCGTCTCCAAGGGGGACCGTTTCGGCTACCGCCAGCAGAAGACCGCGTCCGACGGCTGGCTGGTCGTCGTCGCGGGCGGCACCTCGCACGGTGTCGGTCTGGAGGCCCCGAAGGCACTGCACGGCATGGTGCCGCGGGCCAAGGGCGTGGCCCGCGCGGGTCTCGCGACGGTCAACCGCAACCTGTCGCCGTTCGTCTGGGGCGGCAAGCAGCGCTGGTTCGCCGAGCCGCCGCACATGCAGGTGTCGATTCTCTTCGTGCCGTCGGACGCGCCGGAACCCACAGTGGGCGAGGAGCTGGTGGCCCACCTGCGGCACACGACAACGCAGTTCGACCGGATCGTCGACCGCTGACCCAGAAGTCGACCGCTGCCGTACGCGGCCGCTGACACCGCCGTTCAGGCGCGTGCGGAGCCGTTCATGACGCAGGGCCGGGCCCGCGACACTCGTCGCG